>CAZPXE010000365.1:0-4059 GCA_964590545.1 uncultured Rhodobacterales bacterium
GTGTTGGGTTTGGATGTGGTTCGAGGTTTCGGGCCGCTGCTCCAGCGTCGCAGTGCCGGTGCCGTCGCCGAGGTCTGTCAGCACCACGCCCACCGTGTTGGCGAAGGGGACGGCTTGGCCCAGATGGGCGCGGATCATGTCATAAGGGGTGCTCATGGCGGGCCTCGTGGTTTGGGGAGCGTTTGCGGCACCGTCTACAGGCGGACGCGGCCGCGCAAGTGTGCCGTGGCGTTAGCGCGCGATGACGATATCCGCGCACAGCCCGCCCAACCGCTCGCTTTGCGTCAGTCGCAGCACGCCGCCATGGGCACGGGCAATATCGGTGGCGATGGCCAGACCGAGACCCACGCCAGAGCCGCGGTCTTGATTGCGCGCCTTATCGAGCCGGGTGAAAGGTTTCTGCGCCTCGGCGCGCTGTTCGGGCGGAATGCCCGGCCCGTCATCCTCGACCCGGATGCGCAGGGATTTTTCGGTCAGCGCGACAGACAGCTCCGCCTTGCTGCCATAGCGCACAGCGTTGGACACCAGATTGTCGACCGCGCGCTGCATCGCCACTTTGCGCAGCGGGATCGTCCCCTGCCCTTCGCCCGCAAAGAACGCCACATCGCGCCCGGTGCGCTGCGCTGTTTCCACAAGGCCCTGAACCATTGCGAGCGGGTCCACCTGCTCGGGCTCGCCTTCGGACGCGCCTTTGACGAAGTTCAGAAACTCGTCCACGAGGCGCTGCATTTCCTCGACATCCTGCTGCAGCGGGGCGCGCGCGTCGTCGTCCAGAAGGCTCAACTCCAGCCGCATCCGGGTGAGCGGCGTGCGCAAATCATGGCTTACTCCTGACAACATGAGCGTGCGTTGTTCAATATGCCGCTCGATCCTGTTGCGCATATCGACAAAAGCGGTTCCGGCGGCGCGGACTTCCGTGGCCCCAGCCGGGGAGTATGGCAGATGCCGCCCACGGCCAAAGGCTTCGGCAGCATTGGCCAGACGGGCAATCGGGCGCAACTGGTTGCGCAGGTAGATATAGGCAATCAATGTCATCACCACGCCAAAAAACACCAAATAAACATATAGTTGGTGCGCCTTGCTCGCCGAAAACAGGTTCCGCGCCATGGTGATCCGGGCCAGCCCTTGCGAGGTCTCGAAGTAAACATCCACCACTGAGTCGTCAGCCAAAAGAACACGGCGGATCTGAGGGAACCGCGCGCGCAGTTGCGGGGTAAAAACTGTGCCGCTGTAGTCATACCACAGCCTTGTGTCGCGCGGCGGAAGCGCCTCGGTTGGCACAATCTCGAGACGAATGCCGAACCCGGGAAACCGGGCAAGGACATCTTGCGTCGCAGCTTCGGGGCTGCCTGCCATGTCGATTGTTTGCAGCACAACGCGCAACTCGCGCTCCATCGCACGGGTCATCTGTTGGGTCACATCCGTGAAATACCGGGTCGCAAACAGCACCGCGACAACCAGTTGCAGCACGACAACCGGAAGGACCAGGATCAGCGCGGCACGCCCGTAAATCCCGCGTGGCATATATCGTTTGAGCCATTGGAACGACATGGGTTAAGTCTTAGCGGCACGGGCTAGGCAGGAAAAGCACACATGACACCCCCAGATGATTTTGACCCGAAAATTGGGGTGGCCGAAGCGTTAGAGCCGGGCCTGCGCCGCATCGTCGCTCCGAATCCGTCCCCCATGACCTATCGCGGCACGAATACCTACCTGCTTGGCACGCGTGGACTGGCGGTGATTGACCCCGGCCCGGACGATGAACGGCATCTGGCCGCGATCCTAAGCGCAGTGCAGGACGGTCAATCGATCACCCATATTCTGGTCACGCACACGCATCTCGACCACTCCCCCCTTGCACCCGCACTGTCAAAGGCGACAGGCGCGCCCATACTTGCGTTCGGCGATGCGCAGGCGGGGCGCAGCGCAGTCATGCAGACACTTGCAGCCAATGGCGAGATTGGCGGCGGCGAAGGGGTCGATATGAGTTTTACGCCCACCCAGATTGTTGCCGATGGCGACGTGATCGCGGGGGATCGCTGGGAGCTAGAGGCGATTCACACACCCGGCCATATTGGCAACCATCTGGCCTTTGGTTGGCGCGATGCCTGTTTCGTAGCCGACCACGTGATGGGCTGGGCCTCGTCGCTGGTCTCACCGCCCGATGGTGATCTGACGGACTTCATGGCCTCTTGCGAAAAACTGCGCGCGCGCGAGTGGCGCGTGTTCTATCCCGGTCACGGCGCACAAGTGAACGCCCCGGCCGAGCGATTGGACTGGCTCATAGCCCACCGCCGCGCGCGCGAAGCGGCAATCCTTGAAACCCTTGCGGGCGCGCCGCGCAATGCCGCCGCCCTTGCAGCCGCGATTTACACCGACACCCCGACCCCGCTTCTGGGTGCCGCCACCCGCAACGTGCTGGCGCATTTAATTGATCTTTATAGCAAATCTTGCGTTGAGCCACTGGGTCCGCTCACGCTGGACGTGTCGTTCCAGCTGCGCGAAAAGAAACCCTGAAAATTCCGAAAAATCCCTCTGGACCTGACCAATCCCCATTGCTATACGCCCCGCAGTGTTCCGGCGTAGCTCAGCGGTAGAGCAGTTGACTGTTAATCAATTGGTCGTAGGTTCGATCCCTACCGCCGGAGCCACTAATTCCTAAACTATATGCATCTCGCAGATTTGGCTCTCTGGGGTTCGCCTGCCCTATCGAGCGACCCGTGATTGGTTTCGGCACGATTTGTCCAACAGCATCAAAACAGTCTTCGGCTCGTGAGCGGGGCAAACTACGCCGCTGCTGCGTCAGAAGTTCGGATGGCTAGGGCTTCAAGCCAGCGACGCAGGTAAAACGTAGCAAATCTCTAGAAATGAGAGAGAAGACGGGCCCAAAGGGAGAAAGTTCGAACGCTGGAAACTCTCATCGCTTCTGCGAAACGACTGCAACCCAGCACTTAGCTCAAAGCGAGCGCAACTTTCTTTCAGAATGATTGATGGCGGACCCTAGAGGATTCGAACCTCTGGCCTCTGCCTTCGGAGGGCAGCGCTCTATCCAGCTGAGCTAAGGGTCCCTGCGCTCGCTATAGCCCTCGCCCGATGCGCCTGCAATCTTAAAATGCCGGGGCAAATGTCTAGGCAAAGAGTTCGTGCGCCAGTTCAAGCGCATCCACCAGCGCATCCACTTCCGCCTTGGTATTATACATCGCGAAGGACGCACGGCAGGTGGCGCTGAGGCCGAGATGATCCATCAGCGGTCCAGCGCAGTGATGGCCCGCGCGGACCGCAACGCCCTTCTTGTCGAGGATGGTCGAGATATCATGGGCATGGGCCGCCCCGTTCAGCGTGAACGAAAAGATTGCCCCCTTCCCCGGCGCGTGGCCTTGCACGTTGAGCCAGTTGAGGCCCGCAAGCCGCGTTTGCGCATAATCCCGCAGGTCTGCCTCGTGGGCGGCGATGGCGTCCATGCCGACACCCATCATGTACTCAAGCGCGACGCCAAGGCCGATGGTCTGCACGATGCCGGGCGTGCCCGCTTCGAACATCATCGGCGGATCGTTATAGGTGATCTCGTCCTTATGCACTTCGCGGATCATGTCGCCGCCCCCAAGGAAGGGGCGCATTTCGGCCATGCGCGCGGCCTTGCAGTAGATCGCGCCAGAACCGGAGGGGCCGTAGAGTTTGTGCCCGGTTATCGCATAGAAATCGCAGCCCAGATCGGCCACATCGACAGGCATATGCACCGCTGCCTGAGAGCCGTCCACCAGCACCGCCGCGCCCCTCGCCTGCGCCGCCTCAGTGATGGTTTTCACATCCACCACAGTGCCGAGCACGTTGGACATATGGGTGACGGCGACCAACTTGGTCCGCTCTGTCATGGCGTCTATCACCGCCTGTGGGTCCAGCGCACCGCTCGCGTCCACATCAACCCAGACCAGCTTCACGCCCATCCGTTCGCGCAGGAAGTGCCACGGCACGATATTGGCGTGGTGCTCCATGACCGAGAGCACGATCTCGTCGCCTTCGGACAAGTGCGCCATCGCCCAGCCGTAAGCGACCATATTG
>CAZPXE010000366.1:0-4052 GCA_964590545.1 uncultured Rhodobacterales bacterium
AGTGAACCCCTAAAAACAGGGGGCATACGGACTGAGCCTCCGCCAATTCACTTACACTTCATCCCAAAACCGTCCGTCACAGTTCGGGTTTTCCCATGTTTTGTTGGGGTTTCGCGGGCTGTTGATCCAGTGTCGTTGGGGTTAACACCGCGATGCCACTAAGCACCGCCGCTTGGCATAGCTGCGCGTGATACCAACTTCGGCGCTTTCGCCGAGGTGGTTTCAGATGGCTTGCTCACGCGGTATCAGACATGAAACGGGCCGCTGAATTCCGCAACGGCCCCTTCAAATTGTAACGCTAAAGCGTTGCGAGACATGGCCCAGACACACGTATCGCGAATGTCCCCAAGAGCGTGAAGCGCGGCAAGGTATTTGCGATTCAATGTTTTCTCGAAACGTTATAAGCGGCCCCGCAAGCTACTTCGTCAGGATCAGCTTCCCTGCCTTCGTGATGCGCAGCACATAGGTTTTGTCATCCAATGTGATAAAGGCTTGAATGCCGCCCTTGGTGAGGTCTTCAGCAGCATAGGTTGGCAGGCTTTGTGTGCTTGGTGCGGCTTGCGGTGGAATATAGGTGATCGCGTTCATGTCAGGGTCTCCATCGGGCTGTGGTGGTCTGGGCTGCCCGAGAAGGGTGGCTGGGACATGGGTGAGTCTGTAACTATATCCTGACTAATTTAGTGGGTAATGTCAATTCCGACAAAAACACTTAGATACCGACGTTTGATCTCTAAGCCGCCGAGCGGGCGAGCGTTTCGATCTGATCCAGCGCCGCCCCAAGCGGGGCTTTGATGGTGACGTTCACCCCCAACGGGTTGTTTTCGAACAGCTCGACATAGGTGTTCGAGGCTAAAAACCCGCGGTAGGACTCGACCTGCTTAAGCAGCGCAGCGCCGGATTTGCCGCGCGTCTCACCTGTGGCGTTGTCGAACTCCATCAAAGCGGACATCATTGCGGTCTGATTGCCGTCGCTCATCCCATTCAGCCCTTTGTTTGCGATCGCTTGCATGTCGGGGTGCCCATGCGATTTCAGCGCCACTTGCAGATCGTTCAACCCAGCATCCGTGGCTTCTTTTGCTGCGCGCCAAATCGGCATGGCGGCGCCGCCTGATGTGCTCGCTGCGGGGGCAGGGGCGCTGGCCAGCTTTGCCATCGCCGCTTCGATCTGATCCAGCGCGGCGCCCGCGCCCTCCGCATCGCCCGCTTGCAACTTACTCGCCGCGCCTTTCAAAGCTGCGCCCAGCTTCTGTGCAGCTTGCGGCGGCAGGGCGCGGAGCTCGTCCGAGATCGCTTTGATCCGCGCCACCGCATCGGATGTGTCCGGTGCGTCTTCTTGCTCGTTTTCCTGTGCAGACTCCGCCACTTTGGCAACCTGTGCCAGCGCCGCTTCAATCTGGTCCATGGTCTTGCCAGCCGCACCGAAATCCTGAGCTTTCACCGATCCCAGCACTTGCCCTAGAAGAGAGTCCAGCTTGGCGGCAACCGGCTCTGGCGCGTTTGCAATCTTCGGTTTGGCGACGCGAATGCGTTCTGCGAATGCCGTGGTCTGTGCTTTGATATCTTCCGCGGGCGGGGCCGTGATATCTTCGGCAGGCGGGGCCGTGTCTTTGCCCTTGGGTTTGGCCGTTGCATATTGTTCCGCCTCGCCATCTTCATCATCGCCCTCGGCCTCTAAAAACGCGCCGCCCTTGTCGAGCACGACAACCATATAGATCGCCTTTTGACTTTGCAGAAACCGCCGCAAGCGCTTGGCCAGACCCGGCGCGAAGCGATCGCAAGTCAGCACAAAGGCCTTATCCTCAATCGTGCAAGTCCCGAACGAGACCTTGGAATCGTCGCCTTCCTGCTTTGCGATTTTGCCCAAATAGGCACCGGTGCGTTTGCGATCCATGGCAAAGAAATGCGTGTCAGGCGTTTTGCCGGGGCTGAACGCAAAGCCCATGCTCATCTTCCGTGCCACTTTGATTGCGGCTTTCAGTTCGGCCCCTCTGAGGGCGAAATCTGCGTCTGACATAGGGGCCTCCTTTATTTCAACTTCTCCGAAATCGCGCCAATGGCGAAGGTTCGGTAATTATCCAAGAGGCGCTGCATCCGAGTGATGATGTCACCACGGATCGCGCTTGGAATAATGCTGCGGTTATACACACTCGTTTCGCCGAGATAGATGTGGGCAGGCCTGTCCTCGGCTTCTTCGCTTGAGCTGATCGCGCCGGGATCTATACGGAAGGTGGCATGTACGCGGTATAGCCATTCCACGCTGTCAATCAGAAGATAATTGTACACGTCGACCCGATTAGCCCCGCGCATATCCAGCGTGTTGGTGTTACGCACAATTGATGTGGCAGACGCACGCAGATGAACCTCCCAAGTCTTGCCGTCATAAACTCCCTTTTGCTCGCCGCTAAGATTGTAGCTCGACGAGGGCAGGCGCAGCACTTTGCGCCATTCCGAGACTGGCACGATGAACCCGCGCGCGATATTATCGCGCAGGGTTGCTGCCGCGCGTGCGGCGTCCTCCGCAGTTTGGGCTTTTGCAAGCATCCGGTCCAACTCTGCGCGGAAAGTCTCGTGATCGACGCTGTCTGTGCGCACCATCACACGCAGGTTGTAAACGGCGTTCTTCTTGAAAGACTTCGCGGCGTCCGCCTTGGTTAGCCTTGCTTCGTGTTCTGTAAAGTCCCGCGTCTTGAGTGCGCGCCGTACTTCCGCCGCTTGCGTTTCTGCCGCTTCGCCGTCCAGCAGGTTCGCCACCTTGTCGTAGATGACATCTGCTTTCGCGCGGGACGCGTCCCAGTCGGCCATGTTCAGCTTGCCAATCGCGGTTTCCATCTTGGCTTTGTACTTGTCCAGAAAACGGGTTTTGTACCGATTGCCGCCAGCATGTTCGGTCAGTCGAGCCGCGCACTCCGCTTGCACATATGTCATGCGCGACGCGGCGAGGCCGGTGCTTTGCATGGCGTCAGTCTCATCCGTCAGAGTGTTCAGCGCCGCCCCAATCGCCGCCAGCCTCGGCAGCGCGGTTTTAACCGCAGCGCCGGTTAGCCCATCCAGCGCCTCAACAGCGCTCTGCTGCGCTCCGAGGGTTGCGCGGGCGGTTGCGGCAGCAGTGTGAAACGGGCCAGTGACCTCCTCGGCGTCCACCAAACTGTCCAAGATCGGAACCAACTCGCCGATCAGACGGTGAAAGGGCAACAGCGCCGCCACGAGAGAGAAATCGCCGCCCCCCGGCGCTTCTCGTTGCGCAGTCAAAGCGCTAACCGCTTTGGACAAATACGCCACATACTGATGGCTGCTTTTCAGGCTGCGATGGGCAAAGCTTGCCTCTTTGGCGGCGTCATCGCGGGTGCTCACCAACTCTTCGGCAGTCGCGACAGCGGCGACCAAGTCGGAATAGGCCGTTTCGATCTCGTCCAGTTCACGTTGCGCGGCCAGCGTTTTCTTGCGCGCCTTGTCCAGATTGCCCTTCAGCAACATCGTCTCGCTGGGCGGTGTCTTGGAATGTTCGCTAAACAGCGCCAGCCATTCGGCCTCGCGCGGCGTCAGTTCTGGCGGCTGGCCGATCCCGTCATAGGCGCGCGACAGGGCCTCATTCGCGTCAAACTCGTCCTCGCGCAGCTCGGCGAGTTTGGCCGTTTGTTTTGTCTGCGCCGCGCGGTTGTCGTCGGAGGCGGCGCGCGCTTCGCTCAACTGGCGCTGCGCCTGTTCCAAAGCGGTGGCTGCCGCGTCGCGATCTGACCGGGCGGTGTCTTCGCGCGCCGCCCGTCCGTCGGCTGAGGCGGACAAACCCAACTCAGCGACAACAGCGTCCGCGGCGGCCTGCGCTTCTGCAATCCGCGTCTCCAACTCCTCGCGCCGCTCTGCGTCAGTGGTTATTTCAGCGACATAGCCTTCGCCATCCATCTGCTCTTTGGTAATTTTGGTGAAAGGCATATGGCGTCCTGCAAATCAGTTCTGTGAAAACAACGGCAACACGCAGGCGGTAACGCACAGACCTGCGGGGGCGAGTACACACCGCGCCAAGGAATAAGTCTAGGGTTCTGAGCGCGTTACCA
>CAZPXE010000367.1:0-4052 GCA_964590545.1 uncultured Rhodobacterales bacterium
AAGTCGGGGGTTTTCTCAAACACACGTTCAAACAACACCGCTTGTGCCAAAGCATTGCGGATCGCACCCAGATCGCGGGGTCCGCCGCGTTCCAACGACAGCCGCGAGAGACTGCGTTCAAGGTCTGGAACTCGGCGCAGGCACTCGGTGATTTCGTCTCTGATAGGGGGGTTTTCGACGAAATACGTTACCGCATCTAAACGCTCACCGATCTGATCAACGTCTTGCATCGGGCTGGACAAGCGCTGTTCCAAAAGCCGCGCTCCGCTGGCGGTTTGCGTGTGGTCCAGAATGCTAAGCAGAGACCCGGAACGCCCGCCCGACAAACTGCGCGTGACTTCCAGATTGCGCCGCGTGGCCGCATCGATTTGAACAACCCCGGTTGCGTTGACCTGCCGGGGCGGGCGCAGCAGCGGCAACTTGCCTTTCTGCGTGAGGTCGATATAGGCGACCAAAGCGCCAACGGCGGACACATCCGAACGCGTGAACTGCCCAAACGCGTCGAGGCTTTTGACCGAGAAGACAGACTTAAGCCGTTCCTCTGCCGCCGCACTGTCGAAGCTCGCCCGAGAGGTTTCGGTAAGGGCGAGACCAAAATCAGCCTCTAAAAAGGCGATATCTTCGAAGTTCACCTCTGATACGATCACTTCGGCGGGAGCGATGCGTGCAATCTCAGCGCCAAGCCGGGTGCTGGTTATCCGCATCACCTGAATTTCGCCGGTCGACACATCGACCCAAGCCAACGACGCCTCGTCCCGAACCTTGGAAAAGGATGCAAGGTAGTTGTGCCGCCGTGCTTCCAACAGTGTATCTTCGGTCAGGGTGCCGGGGGTAACGATACGCACAACACCGCGCTTTACGACCGATTTTGAGCCTCTTTTCTTCGCCTCAGCCGGGCTTTCAAGTTGCTCACAAACAGCGACGCGAAAGCCTTTGCGGATCAGGGTCAGAAAATACCCCTCTGCGGCGTGGACAGGGACACCGCACATCGGGATATCCGCGCCCTCGTGCTTGCCGCGTTTCGTTAGGGCGATATCGAGCGCTTCGGCCGCCGCAACAGCGTCGTCAAAGAACATCTCATAGAAATCGCCCATCCTGTAGAACAGCAGCGCATCGGCATGCGCTTCTTTGATCTCAAGATACTGCGCCATCATCGGTGTGATGGTCATGCGCGCCCCCCTTTGGCTTTGCGCGACCATACAAATGCGCAAAGGCAGGCGAAAGGCGCTAATTCCCTGATTGAGGCATGGTACACGAGTTGTTAAGACGCCAAGGCTTCATGAGGAAACTGTGCAATGTCCAAGACCCGTATCACCGATGAAGAGGCGTTGGCCTTTCACCTCGAACCGACCCCCGGCAAATGGGAGGTTCAGGCGACCGTTCCCATGACGACCCAGCGGGATCTGAGCCTTGCCTATTCTCCCGGTGTGGCGGTCCCTTGCCTGTCGATCGCGGAAAACCCGGAAACGGCATATGACTATACGAACAAGGGGAACCTTGTTGCTGTGATCTCGAACGGGACGGCGGTTCTGGGGCTTGGCAATCTGGGCGCGCTCGGCTCGAAGCCGGTGATGGAAGGTAAGGCGGTGCTGTTTAAACGCTTCGCCGATGTGAACTCCATCGATATTGAACTGGACACCGAAGATCCGGATGAGTTCTGCAAAGCGGTCAAGCTGATGGGGCCGACCTTTGGCGGGATCAACCTTGAGGACATCAAGGCGCCGGAGTGTTTCATTATCGAACAGCGCCTGAAGGAAGAGATGGATATCCCTGTCTTCCATGATGACCAGCACGGGACAGCCGTGATTTGTGCGGCAGGGTTGATCAATGCGCTGCACTTGTCGGGCAAGAAGATCGAAGATGTGCGCATCGTGCTCAATGGGGCCGGGGCGGCGGGGATCGCTTGTATCGAACTGCTCAAGTCGATGGGGGCGCGGCACCAGAACTGTATCGTATGTGATACCAAGGGTGTGATCTATCAGGGTCGGACCGAGGGGATGAACCAGTGGAAGTCGGCCCATGCGATCACGACGGAGTTGCGCTCGCTCGAAGAGGCGATGAAGGACGCGGACGTTTTCCTCGGTGTAAGTGTCAAAGGCGCGGTGACGCCTGAGATGGTTGCGAGCATGGCCGATAATCCAGTGATCTTTGCGATGGCCAACCCGGATCCAGAGATTACACCCGAAGAAGCCCATGAGGTGCGCGTCGACGCCATCGTTGCCACTGGGCGCAGCGACTATCCGAACCAAGTGAACAATGTGCTGGGCTTCCCATACCTGTTCCGGGGCGCATTGGATATTAACGCCCGCGCAATCAACGACGAGATGAAAATCGCCTGCGCCCATGCGCTTGCACGATTGGCGCGCGAAGATGTGCCGGACGAGGTTGCGCTTGCCTATGGAAGGCACCTAAGTTTCGGGCGCGATTACATCATTCCTACGCCTTTTGATCCGCGTTTGATCCACCGCATTCCGCCTGCTGTGGCGAAAGCCGGGATGGATACAGGCGCAGCGCGGCGGCCGATTATCGACATGGATGCCTATGAGCAGGCTTTGAAGTCCCGGATGGACCCAACGGCGAACATCCTGCGCGGCATCAACGCCCGCGCGCGGGCCAATCAGGCGCGGATGATTTTTGCGGAAGGCGACGATCCGCGCGTGCTACGTGCTGCGGTCATGTATCAGCGCTCGGGTCTGGGTAAAGCCATCGTCGTAGGCCGCGAAGATGATGTGAAGGCCAAGCTCGAAGCGGCGGGCCTGCCGGATGCCGTGCGCGAGATCGAAGTGATCAACGCAGCCAAAACCCCTCACTTAGAGACATATAAAGATCTCCTTTACTCCCGCCTGCAACGGCGCGGCTTTGACATGAAAGACATTCACCGGCTCGCCGCGCGCGACCGACACGTGTTCTCGGCTTTGATGCTGGCGCATGGTCACGGGGACGGGTTGGTGACTGGGGCGACGCGCAAGTCGGCCCATGCTTTGGACCGGATTAATCATGTGTTTGACGCCAATGTCGAAAATGGCGCGGCTGGCGTCACGGCTTTGCTGCACAAAGGGCGGATCGTTCTGATTTCGGACACGCTGGTGCATGAATGGCCGAACGAGGAGGACCTTGCCAATATCGCCCAACGCAGCGCCACCGTCGCGCGCAATCTGGGGCTTGAGCCACGTGTTGCCTTTGTCAGCTTCTCGACCTTCGGATACCCGGTTTCAGAGCGGGCGGAAAAGATGAGCCTTGCGCCAAATGTGCTCGACCAACGCGGTGTTGACTTCGAATATGAGGGGGAGATGACCGTGGATGTGGCGCTGAACGAGGTTGTTGCACAGCAAAGCTATCCGTTCTCGCGCCTGTCCGGGCCTGCGAACATTCTTGTGGTGCCTGCGCGTCACTCGGCCAGTATCTCGGTCAAGCTGATGCAGGAAATGGCTGGCGCGACGGTGATTGGGCCGATCCTGAGCGGGGTGGATCATTCGATTCAGATTTGCTCGACTAACTCGACGGCCAACGACATTCTGAATATGGCAATCCTTGCGGCCTGTAAGGTTGGCTGATGGCGATCTGGAACCTTGGGTCTATTAACGCGGATCTGTTCTATGGCGTGCCGCATCTGCCCCAGCCGGGCGAGACGCTGGCCGCCACGACGCATCATCGCGGGCTTGGGGGGAAGGGCACCAATATCTCGGTTGCAGCGGCGCGGGCGGCGGCGCGGGTTTTTCACATCGGCGCAGTGGGTGAAGATGGTGCATGGGCTGTGGAACGATTGCTCGAATACGGGGTCGATGTTTCCTACATCGCTTTGTCCGGCAGTCCGACGGGGCATGCGATTATCACCACGGACTCTGGTGGTGAAAACCAGATTCTGATCTGGCCGGGCGCGAATGTGGCTGTTGAGCTTGATGCCCTGAAACAGGCTCTAACCTGCGCGAATGCCGGTGATTGGTTCGTGTGCCAGAATGAAACCAGTCTTCAGGTGGATGGCGTTAAGCTGGCAAAAGAGTTGGGTCAAAAGGTGGCATATGTGGCTGCGCCGTTTGATGTGGACGCCGTAC
>CAZPXE010000368.1:0-2447 GCA_964590545.1 uncultured Rhodobacterales bacterium
CGCAGACAAGCCCGGTGCCAGCAAGGCGAATAAACGTATCCCGCTCTCGCATCAGACGCAGGAGGGATCGCACAACGACCGCCGCATAGAGCAAGATGATCGCGAGTACGAGGATCAGGCCATACTCCTCAGCCGCCACGGCGATGATAAAGTCGGTATGGGCATCGGGCAGCGACCATTTCACCTCGCCCTCGCCCACGCCAACGCCAAACAGCCCGCCTTCGCGGATGGCGTTGGTGGCGTAGCCAAGCTGGGTCGTCGGATCCACATCGGGCGACAGGAACCCGTCAATGCGGCGGGCGAAGTGTTCGGAATTGGAATAGGCAACGGTGCCTGCGATCACGACCATCCCGGCCATGGCGACCAACAGGGTCATCGGTGCGCCAGCCACAAAGTACATCACCCCCCAGCCGAACAGCACCAGACAGGCTTGGCCGAAATCCGGTTGCAGCGCCAGCATCAGCACGATCGTCACGCAAAGGATAAACGACCACAGCCGCCCCGGCGGGCCATTCACGTCCTGCGCCGCTGCCATCATCCACGCGGCCACCACAACGAAGCCCGGTTTCAAGAATTCCGACGGCTGCAGCGAGGCAAAGCCCAGCGAATACCAGCGCGTCGCGCCCTTGCCGAAATCCGTGCCAAGTACGGGCAGCAACGCCAGCGCCGCAAAGGCCGCCAGAAAGCCCAGCACCGCAAGCCTGCGGACAACCACGGGGGACATAAGCGAGATGAACAGCATGGTGAAAATCGCCAGCCCGCCAAACACCGCCTGCCGCGTCACATAGTGGAAAGGCTGCAAGCCGTTCTTCTCGGCCAGGGGCGGCGAGGCCGCCAGCCCCAGCAACATCCCGACGCAAAAGAGCAGCAGCAGACAAGACAAGGACCACTTGTCCAGCGTGCGCCACCACTTCGGCAAAACAGGTTCCGCGTCCCGCATTGGGACGGTGCCATACACCATCTCAGTCATTGAAATACCGCCTAGACTGCCTCAAATCGCCCCGTTTTCGGGGTCTATCCCTCAAGTATATCGAATTTGCGCCCTCCTCGCCAGTGTTTTTGCGCTCCTTTGCGCTCTTGACCCTCGGCTTTGCCTTCGGCATCGGCAGGGGATGGAGATTGATACCCTCATCCTTGGCGCAGGCGCCGCTGGCATGATGTGCGCAGCCCATGCGGGCGGGCGCGCGCTGGTCGTGGATCATGCGAAGAAACCGGGGGAGAAAATCCGCATCTCCGGCGGTGGGCGCTGCAACTTTACGAATATGTATTGCGAGCCGGGGCGATTCCTGTCGCGCAACCCGCATTTCTGCAAATCGGCGCTGGCGCGGTATACCCAATGGGATTTCATCGAGCTTGTGGACCGGCACGGCATCGCGTGGCACGAAAAGACGCTCGGCCAGTTGTTCTGCGACGACAGCGCGCGTCAGATCATCGACATGCTGCTGGCCGAAATGGCAGCAGCCGGGGCCGAAATGTGGCTGCAAACACGCATTGAGGCGGTGGCCCATAACGGCACTCATTTCAACGTGACCCTGTCGCGCGAAGGTCGCCAAGTGCAAGTCGATGCGCGCCATCTTGTGCTGGCCACAGGTGGCAAGTCGATCCCCAAAATGGGCGCGACGGGCCTTGCCTATGACATCGCCGCGCAGTTCGGGCTGACCGTCACCGAAACACGCCCCGGTCTTGTGCCCTACACCTTCTCTGAGCGCCGCTTTGCCGAGATTTCCGGCGTCGCAACCCCGGCCCGGATCACCACCGCCGACGGCACCGCGTTTGACGAGGCGCTGCTGTTCACCCATCGCGGGCTGTCCGGCCCTGCCGTGTTGCAATCGTCAAGCTATTGGCGCGAAGGGGAGGCGATTGGGGTGAATATCGCGCCAGATGGCCTGATGGACCGCCTGCGCGAACAGCGTCAGACCAAAGGGCGCATCGCCCTGACCACCGCTCTGTCCGCGTCCCTGCCGTCGCGCCTTGTAGACCACCTCGCATCTGATTTCGCGCTGACGGGCAACCTCGCCGATCAATCCGACGCAGCGCTCGCCACGCTCTGCGCCCGCCTCGCCGATTGGCAATTGACCCCCGCTGGCACCGAAGGCTACCGCACCGCCGAAGTCACCCTTGGCGGGATCGACACAGACGGGCTGTCCTCCAAAACCATGGAAGCCAAAACCCGCCCCGGCCTTTACGTGATCGGAGAAGCCGCCGACGTCACCGGCTGGCTCGGCGGGTATAACTTTCAATGGGCGTGGTCGTCGGCCGTTGCGGCTGGGCGGGCGATTGCCTCGGCCTGATGCGCCTCGTTTAGCCGTGCCAAAGCCAGACCGCGGGGCGGCGGTTGGAACAGGCGTTCTGCTCGATTGATGGCAGCCTTGGTAGCGCGAAGAATATTCGGAGCACCCAGACCAACCAAAAAGCCAGCCCGTGCGGGCGGTCTGGCTTTGGCACGG
>CAZPXE010000368.1:2457-4035 GCA_964590545.1 uncultured Rhodobacterales bacterium
CTTCGCCTCGACTCCGTGCCAATTGCGCGACGAACAAATACCGAATCTCCGTGGGTGAGCCAGAAGAGCCCCCTACCCCAACCCCTCCACACAGCGGATAAAGTCCTCGCCCCGTTTTTCGAAACTGTCATACTGATCGAAACTCGCCGCTGCAGGCGCAAGCAGAACTACATCGCCCGGCTCCGCGTCCTCGGCAGCGCGCGCCACGGCGACGTCCATGGTCCCGCAGACCTCCGCTTCGGGCGTAAGCTGCATCGCAAATGCCGCCGCCTCCCGCCCGATCACATAGGCTTTGCGCACCGAGCCAGAGACCTCGCTCAGAGCCTCCAACCCGCCTTCCTTCTCCAGCCCACCGCAAATCCAGCGCACCGAGCCGAACGCCGCCAGCGCC
Organism: uncultured Rhodobacterales bacterium; assembly: GCA_964590545.1. GTDB lineage: Bacteria > Pseudomonadota > Alphaproteobacteria > Rhodobacterales > Rhodobacteraceae > Aliishimia. The sequence goes on from CAZPXE010000368.1 coordinate 2,849, forward strand.
CGCGCCGCGCTGTCCACATTGGTGGCCTTGCTGTCGTTCACGAAGGTCACGCCGCCCTTTTCGGCAATCACCTGCGAGCGGTGCGGCAATCCGGGATACGAGCGCAGCCCGGCCTCAATCTCACGCGGGGCCATGCCCAGCGTGCGGCACACCGCATAGGCGCAACAGGCGTTTTGATGGTTATGCGCGCCGGGCAACCCGGTGATCTTGCGCAAATCGATGCTCGCCACTTGCCGCCCCTTGCGGCTTTCGGACAGGAACCCTTTGCGCGCATGCACGTTCCACCCCGGCCCCGCCAACTTGCCCGCGACCGACACGCGAATGACCCGATCATCACTCGGCCCCTCGGCCAATTGCCCGGCGAGATAGCGCCCCTCCGCCTCATCCACACCGATCACGCAGCGATCCGGGCCACCTTCTGCAAACAGCCGCCGCTTGGCCGCGAAATAGCCGCCCATCCCGGCATGACGGTCCAGATGGTCGGGCGAGAGGTTCGTGAACACCGCCACATCCGGCGTCAGGGAGCGCGCCAGATCGGTCTGATAGCTGCTCAGCTCCAGCACCACCACATCGCCATCTTCGGCGGGGTCCAGATCCAGCACGCCCCGGCCAATATTGCCCGCCAGTTGCGCCCGCCGCCCGGACTGGTCAAGCACGTGATGGATCAGCGCCGAGGTCGTCGATTTCCCGTTCGATCCGGTGACGGCGACCACCTTGGGCATCACCTCAAACCGGCCCCAATCGGCGGTGGCAAAGCTGCGAAAGAACAGGCCGATATCGTTGTCGACAGGCACCCCCGCCGCGTAAGCCGCTGCAATCACAGGGTTCGGCGCGGGGTAGAGATGCGGGATACCGGGCGAGGTGATCAGCGTATCGAGCCGCGCTATCACATCGCCGCGCTTGAGGTCCAGGGCCTCAAAGCCCTCCGCCTCCGCCGCCTCGCGCGCGCCCGGATTGTCGTCCCACACGAGCACGTCTGCGCCCCCGGCCCGCAGCGCCCGCGCCGCCGACAGCCCCGAGCGCCCAAGGCCCAACACGCCCACGCTCGCCCCGCTCACACCCTGCACTGGAATCATCTGCCCGCCCCGTCTTGCTTGCCGCGCAAGATGGACGCGCGGGGCGGTGGGGTGCAAGGGTTAGTCGGGCGGGAGGGTGTTGAGTTTGGCTTGGATGGTCGCAATATGCGG
>CAZPXE010000369.1:0-4027 GCA_964590545.1 uncultured Rhodobacterales bacterium
GCCGCATCGGTCGAGGACGCAGTGATCGTGGCGTCATAGGTACCGGGGGTGATCTGGCCCGCCGCGAAGAAGGCTTGCCAGTTGCCGGAGCCGTCCGCGACCGCCGACTGCGTGACGCCTTGCATCGTCACGCTGACCAGCGCGCCGGGCACGGAGGTGCCGGAGAGCACGACGCCGTCAGAGGCTTCAACTGCGTTGATAACATCATCCGTTTCAATGGGATGCGCGATGGTCAGGGCGTTGGCGACGGTGTCGATGGTCACATCCTGTGTGAGCGTCGAGCTGTTGCCTGCCGCATCTGTCGCGGTTGCTGTCATCGTGGTGGTGTACTCACCCGGCGCAATCTCTGTGCTTGAGAAGCTGGCCGACCATGTACCATCCGCCGCGACCGTGGCCGCGCGGGAGGTGCCGCCAAATTCGACCATAACGGTTGAGCCGGGCTCGGCTGTGCCGGTGAAGACAATCCCGCCTGTGGCTTCGGCTGCGTTCACCACGCCATCCGTGCCGCCGGGGGTGGCGGTGAGGGTGAAGGGGTTCACAGCGGTGTCGATTGTGACAGTGCCACTGGCTGTTGCGGTGTTGCCGCTCGGGTCCGTTGCCGTGGCGGTGATGGTCGCCTCATACTCGCCCGTCGGAATGTCGGAGGCCGCGAAATCCGCGCTCCATGCACCGCTCATGTCGGTGGTGACCGTGCGCGTTGCGCTGCCGAAGGTCACGACAACGGTGGAACCTGCCTGCGCCATGCCGGTGAGGGTCACGCCATCCGCATGTTCTGCCGCGTTGATCACGCCGTCGCCTTCGATGCTGGCGGTGGAGACGGTGACGCTGGTCACCGTATCGACCACAATCGCATCCGCAGAGGTGCGGGAATTCCCGATCACATCCGTGGTCACAATGCTGATATCGCGGGTATATTCACCTTCGGACAGAACGCCCGCTTCCCATGTGAGGCTCCAGCTACCATCATCGGCAACCGTGGTTGTGCGCGAGACACCTTCGATGGTGATTTCCACCGTCGAGCCCGCCTCGCCCGTGCCGGTCAGGGACATGCCCGCCGCATAGCCATCGGAATTGAAGATATCGCCTGTCGATGCCGCGCCGGAGGTGATCACCACCTCGGGGGCCGTCGTGTCAATCGTGAAGGAGGGACCATCCAGATCGGTCGCATTGCCCTCACCATCGGTGACTTGCACAACCGCTTCGTATTCGCCGTCCGCCGGGAAGTTATCCCCTTCGAAAACCACTTCGAACGTGCCGTCATCACCAATCACGGTATCAATTGTGCTGCTGCCAACTGTGACAGAAACAGTTTCGCCGGGCTCGCCGCCACCTGTGATGGTCAGGGTCAGGTCCGCACCATCACCCCCCACAGTCGTCGCGCTGTCTGCCGCGTTGACGTAAGGATCCGCACGCTGCGGCTCTGCATCGCCGTCGCCGGAGCCGCCACCACCGCCCGCAAGCGCCGCTGCGCCAACAGCAGCCGCGGCTGCACCCGTGCCCCAAAGGCCACTTGCACCCAGCAGACCTGCGCCAAGCATCGACACATTGTCGTCGCCCGCAACGCCAGCAACTTCGGTGCGACCGAGGAAGATCAGATCATCCGACGGGCTCCACTTACCCCACTGCTCGGTCGGGCCATATTGCGCATAAAGCCCACCATCCGCAGTTTCAACGAAAGCGATCTCGTTCAGGTAGCCATCAGCCGAGATAAAGAGGCGGTTGGGAATACCGCTATCATTGAAGTAATTCTCAATCACGATCAGCCGACCATCGGCCAGCTCCATGACCAGCAAATCGCCATTGCGCTGATAGGTGCGCATATCGACTTGCCGCAGATTGAGGGAAATCTCTTGCCCCGCAGAGGCCGTGATTGTCGTGACCTCGGCTCCGTCCGGCACAATGCCGCGCTCCATAGCGCCAGCATCGTTGCGAACAACGTAATCAATAGGTTTCATAGCACCACCGCTCTATATCGGGCGCCCCTCTATCGTGGGCTGCCTCATCTAACCTCACTCCGAAGCGCTTTCTGACGTGTGCTCTCGGGTTCGTCTGTCGTAAGCGTTACACAAAGGCGATTCGCTGCGCTAGTGCCTTTTTTGCGAATCGCCACAAAATCTGCCCGTTTGGGGCGAATATAGTGGGGAATCGGGAGATTCTTTTCCCCACTGACACAAAAACGGGGGCGAAATGGGGTTAACACTTCTTGACATCTGGCAAGCTGGCGTAATGTCGGTGCGAGGCGAAGCGGCGGTGAAAACTGCACTTGAGGCGGCCCCAATTGGCCCGGTGGACCGCATTCTGGCCGTGGGCAAGGCGGCTTGCGACATGGCGCGCCCTGCGATGGCCGCTTACCCCGACGCGCCCTGCCTGATCGTCACCAAGCATGACCATTCCGCCCCCCTGCCCGGCCCGGCCACAATCATCGAAGCGGGCCACCCGGTGCCGGACGCGGCTTCGCTGGAGGGGGGCCGCGCCTTGCTGGATGCGGTGCAGGGCTGCGCGCCGGGGGATCACTTGCTGCTGTTGGTGTCCGGTGGGGCCTCTGCTGTGGCCGAAGTGCTGCCTGCGGGGATGACGTTGGAAGCGTGGCAGGAAGAGACCGAAGCGCTGGTCGCCTCAGGCGCGGATATCCACGCCATCAACGCCCGCCGCCGCGAGGTCAGCCAAATCAAGGGCGGCAAGCTGGTGGCGGCCTTCGCGGGCGCGAAGGTCACGGTGCTGGCCGTATCGGATGTGGAGGGCGATGATCTGAACGTGATCGGTTCTGGCATCGGAAACGCACCCGCGGCCTATGCCAAACCGTTCGCGGCGCGGTTGGTGGCAACCAACGCGGTGGCCCGCGCAGCGGCAGCGGCTGAGATTGAAAAGACAGGCGTATCGCTTCTGCGCAATGAAGAATGCTTGTATGACGACGTGGCCGTCGTCGCCGCGCAAATCGGCCCTGTCCTGCGCAGCGGTGCGCCGGGCTACTATATCTTCGGGGGCGAGCCGACTGTGCAATTGCCCGAACACCCCGGACGCGGCGGGCGCAATCAGGCGCTGGCGCTGATGATGGCGCGCGAGATTGCCGGGATGGAGGGCATCGAAGTGCTGGTCGCCGGAACCGATGGCAGCGACGGGCCGACCGGGGATGCGGGCGGCTTGGTGTCGGGCGCGACATGGACCGACGCCGCCGCGAAGTACCTTGCGGCCGCAGATGCGGGCAGTTTTCTGGCCGATGCTGGCGCGCTTGTAACCACGGGGCCGACCGGGACCAATGTGATGGATTTGATGATCGTGCGAAAGTCTTGACGACTTGACAGTCGGGGGCGCCGCTGCCTCCCTAGGGGCATGAATACAAACACGCTCCGCCCGCTCACCGAAATCCCTGACCAAGGCATCACCCTTTCGGATGGCACACGCCTTTCTGCGCGCATATGGCGTCCCGAAGATGCGGGCGATGATCCGGTCCCGGCGATCCTTGAATACCTGCCCTATCGCAAGCGCGACGGCACCTGCGCGCGCGATGCGCTGACGCATCCTTACATGGCCGAGCGTGGCTATGCCTGTATCCGTGTCGACATGCGCGGCAATGGCGACAGCGAAGGGGTGATGGAGGATGAGTATACGCAGCAGGAACTCGACGATGCAGTCGAGGTGATCCACTGGCTTGCAGCACAGGAGTGGTGCAGCGGCACGGTCGGAATGATGGGGATCAGCTGGGGCGGGTTCAATTCGCTGCAAGTCGCCGCGATGGCCCCGGAGCCGCTGAAGGCGATCATCACGCTGTGTTCCACCGTGGACCGCTTTGCCGATGACATTCACTACAAGGGCGGCTGCCTGCTGAACGAAAACCTCGGTTGGGGCGCGACGATGTGGAGTTATTCGTCCCGCGCGCCCGACCCTGCGCTGCGGGATGATTGGCGGGCGCTGTGGCTCAAGCGTTTGGAGAATGAGCCGTTCTTGCCGGACACATGGTTGCGCCATCAACGCCGCGACGAATACTGGCAGCATGGCTCAGTCTGTGAGGATTATTCCGCGATCAAAG
>CAZPXE010000370.1:0-4005 GCA_964590545.1 uncultured Rhodobacterales bacterium
GCCGTTGGAAGGGGGTGAAAGGCCGATCGCTTGAGCAATCCTAGGCGTTTGGCGGGAAGCCGACGTTCGCTGCTTGTGCGAACGAGTCAGCGCGGCAGATGAAAAACAGACATACAGAAACGGTTCTTACTAAATTGCTGCCTCGTCTTTTTCGAATACTTCGCTTCGGTGCCATTCCAGGTGGGCACGGTGCTTATCTGTAAGACGTATTGGGGCCTGCCATCGCAATTCGGCAGCAGCCGCTTCACTCAGCTGCTTTGAAAATTTTGGGCGGCCATCATCATCGAAAGTAACGAGGCCGCGGTCGAACGCGGCATCCCAGAGAGCCGACAGGAGCAAACCATTGTGCACGTCAAGTCGATCCTCGTCGCTTTCACAATCCTTCCAAGGCTTGATGTGGGAAGCCCGTAGCAAGGCGTGGTCCGTGATGCCCGTCAGAGGGCAACTACCCTGCCAGTAGGTAATCAGACGGTCTCGGAATATGCCTTGTCCAACGCGCTGCACCACCAGACGCTCTGCTTCTGTCGTCTTTGGTAACCCTTTCGTTCGATGCAGGAACTCTTGCAGGGGGGCGTCGGGTAGACTGACGGCGAGGTCATATAGGCGTGGCATGACGGCATAGAGCGAGGTCAGTGATGTGAACCGAAACCGCGCGAGGCCCGGACCGTCTGCATCAGAAACCTCAAGGCCAATCTCCGCTAATACTCCGGCATGGTCGATGGACAGCAACCAGTCGCCAGTCCGCTCAGCCGCCAGCCAGATAGAACCTTGTGCGGTGGTCGAGGTATAATGCCGCCAGCCGTCAGTTTCGCGATGCGTTCGGCGAAATCCGTTCTGGAACGCGATCTTGTCGCACTCCTGCCGCGTGACAAAGGTTTGAGGCGCTTCGATCTTCATCTGAATATCCGATTTTCCTTGAACGGAAGATCGAGCTGCTTCTCGACGGCGCTGGCCACTTTGAGAATCCGGTGCAGATCGAGTTTAGCGAATGCACCTTTGTAGTGGTCCAGATAGCTCTCGCTACGTGGAGAAAGCCCGGTTCGTTTGGCGACGAGATAAGCGACCGTCTCGGCCTCTACTTCCCGCAGTGCAATGTCTTCTGGCCGATTGAACTTTACACCGCGTTTTTGATCGCCGCCGCAGTGCCCAAGGAAGATGTGAGCAAGCTCGTGCGCGAGCGTGACCAGTTGTGCGGCTGGAGGATGGTTTCGGTTCACGCCGACTTCGAAACGTTCAAGGCGTTCTTTCTCGCCATGGCTGGTCAGGCGGCGCGCGTGTCCGGCGGTATAGTCTCCCCGATCAAGCCAGAGGATCCGGATTTCGGCGCGGTTCAGTTTGTGCTCGACCGCTGACAGCCAGCCCTTGGAAACCTCCCCCTCAGTCGGAAACGAAAAGGCGGCTTCGGGCAAGGGCTCTCCCTCGGTATCGAGCACATCGTAAACGAACTCCACCGGGCCGAAGTTGCGCAGCACGACGAGCGGACGAGCGTAGGGTTTCGGCCGTCTTCGGAAGAGTTCCCACCAGTCCCTTGGTCGCGCGGCAAAGCTGAGGCCCGGCTTCTGGATATTCAGCAGCATCGCGTTGAACGGCGCGATATGGCGAAGCTGAACGGTGAATTCCAGCAGGTCCTTGATGGCTTTGGCGGTATCGTAAAGCTGCGTGTCAGCGATCAGCTGATCGACGAGCGCACGATCACGCTCTTCCTCCACCTCGTCAGCGGCCTGGAACAGATCCTTTTCCGTTTCCACGGTTGGCTTGCTCGGCAGTGTGTCGGGAAAAAAGTCATCCTGACTGTCGCCTGATCCTTTTGGGCGCGGTCGTTTGGGGGCGATCCAGCCCTGTGGTGTCCGCTCCGTCATCTCACATACCCATCGCTGTGAATTCGCCATCCGCTTCCATGCGGTCCCAGGCGGCGAGGACGAGGCGGCGGGTCCTGTATTCGCCGCATTTTGCCTCTTCCTTGTTTTTCAGCACACGGAAGGTTTCCGAGGGGTAGTCGGGGCCCTTCACGTCGGCGGGGTCGAGGATGTAGCGCAGCTCGTCGCGGGTCAGGCCGTAGGCGCGGGCATAGAACGCGTCGAGATCGGCGCGCAGGTCGGCGCGGCGGTCCTCATCCCAGACGAAGGGCGGGCCTTCATGGCCGAGATCGCGGGCGAAGGGGGCGAGGCTGTGCGAGGTGTAGGTGAGTTCCAGCACCTTCGGGGTGATGAAGGCGAGGCGTGACTCGGAGTAGAAATTTGGAGGAAGGACAGGCAGCTGCTGAACGTGGAAAAAATTGATGTTTACGCCTCCAACTTTCCGACGCACCACGAAATCAAAGCATAGTGAAGCACAATTTGCATAGAGGCAGGCATAGAGTTCAGCAGTTTGATCTGATCTCATTAAATTCAGGCTGTCGCCGAAGCCAGCAATGGGCATTAGTGTCGGAATGAAGGAGCGTTCGTTTCCAATACCCGTGACCTTGTTGAAAACCAGCATGGCCCCAAGGTCATAATCATTCAGAGCTGCAATTACGTCAGGTTCTGATACCCAATAGAACGGCTGAACTTCGTAATTGGGATCTATATGTTGTTGAAGTTGAGTGTCGGGTAGGACGCGGTTACCACGGTCGTCCCCACGGCTCTCATATGAAGCAGATCGATGATCGTAGATATCAAACATCTTCGCTTCAAAGAGGGGCAAAAACCTTTTCGGGAGTTCTTCACACTCGGATGATATCCAATTGGCACCTGCTCGAGAATAACCCTCTGCTGCAAGCGAAGAAGCCGTTTGGAAAAGATGGCTATCGTTGGCCATGTGGAAAAGAATCGAAAACTTAACGCCCCAAATATTACCTTCAGCACCCAATCCTTCTTGAAGAAGGATTGTTGAGTTTTCATACATTTTTGTCGTGATTTCGGCATCTGCCCTAGTTCGAAAAACAGAAGCTGTACGCGTATTCGGATTAAGTCTGGCGATCTGTTCGGGGGTTAAGCTGAAGTTTCTCTCAAGTTCCGCGAGTTGGGAGGGAGAGGTAATATAGAAAGCAAACCGAGCGGTCCCTTCATTGTGACCCAGTGTTAAGAGGCTGAATTTGAAGCTGCGGTGCACTCCTACGAACAATGGGGCTGAATTCTCAAAGTCCACAAGTTGCGCCAGCCTCTTTTGGGAGACCAGATGAGCGAAGAAAGGGGCGGTGGTGGCGTCTGTCGCAACGCCGGTCGGCACGATCACTCCAGCTCGCTGCCTTGATAGATTGGCGAACAGCTCGGCAAACAGCGCATAGGTGTTCACGTCTCCTCTGCCGGTTAGGTCAAAGCGCCCGCCATCATCTTCAGACAAACGGACGAATTCGCTCGTCGCCTCTGCCTCACGCTTGGCCATTGTGAATGCGCTAAACAAGGAATGTTCAGGGGTGCCTTCTGGAGCGTGTTCCAATGCGGCAATAAGTTTCTTCCGAGTTGAAGCATTTTTCGAACCAGCGATTTCCGGTGAGCGGGTTGCGAAAAACTCCTGCTCCTGAAGCTTAATCCGTTCCCAAGGCGGATTACCCAGCACAACGTCAAACCCGCCCCGCTGCATCACATCGGGAAACTCCAGCGGCCAATGGAATGCCCGCGCGCGTCGAGCAGCCCTCGGCGCATCCACCATCGTCTGCCGCATCTTGCCTTGATTGAGGGCCATCCACAGCTCCTCGGTCGTCGGAACCGTGCGGTCCGAGGGGCCTGCAGGCGCGCCGCCCACTTTGGGCAGCAGGAAGGCCGCAACATAGAGGTTTGCCGCCGCCGTTGCCCGCACGAAGCCCTGCTTCTTGCGCAGTTCCTTGAACCGTTTGGCCTTGGCCCCGATCTGCTTCACCGTATCTTCGGGCAGATCGCGGAAGCCCGAGAAATCCAGCGCCATCGGCTTCATCTCGGGCATGGCGACTTGCCCGGTGCCGAAGTCGAACCCGCCCTGACCCTTCGTTGCGTCCTGATTGGCCTTTTTGTAGTATTTGGCCGTGTCCTTGTCGTCGCCCGTCAGCGG
>CAZPXE010000371.1:0-4002 GCA_964590545.1 uncultured Rhodobacterales bacterium
CGCCCGGCGCAGAAATGTTCAGGTTTGCCTGGCAAAGAAGATACCTGATTCAGTGCCTAACAAAATATGGGAAATACTTCAACAAACACAGCAACATAAAGCACCGAGATCAGCGCCTCAAAAGGACCTGACGAAACCTCTTCTGGCAATCGCCGACATCGGCGTCGCAACCAATTGCTTTGCTAACCCTCCGTCCAGCCCAATTCTTGCGCGGCGCTCAACGGCACAAGAACGATGTTATCCGGCGTTATGCCGCTGTCGGCAGGGATTTGCGCGACGATATCTTCGCCGATGCTGATATCAAAAAGCGACGAAGTGTCGGGGTTCGTTGAAAAGGTAACGTTTGGCTCCTCGACGCTGCCATCGCCGTCATCCCAGACAAGCACCAGATCATCCGTTTCTGCGTCTAGTCCAACGAGGTCGTCTGGTTCGCCAGCAGTCAACCAATCATCCTGTTTCACCGGAGTTGTGGTATGCGAAATGTCTGCGCCGGGCGGACTTGCGCTTTGTGCGGTGGCTGCTTCTGTCGCAGGCGCTCTGGCCCAATCATCGCGCGGGGCTTCAGCAGTTTTTGTCAATTCCTCATAGGCGCGCCTTGCATCTTCGTTCAATTGCTCAGAAGTCGCGCCACTTGGCTGGCTATTCAGCGTGTCCAACGTCGCGCGGAAATCGCCGATGCCTTCTTGGTTCATAATATCGTCCATAGCGGCCTCGTCTGACGTTTCTTCATCGGTGTCCTTACCGGAACCGGAAAGGTCCAGAAACGCGACGGCTCCGACCACAACGGCGCCCAATAATCCGGTTAACCACAGCATGTTTCGTTTGCGTTCGTTGCCTTTGCGCAGCCCGCCCTAACCCGGACGAGACCTGTTCACGATACGTTTTACAAGCTGTTGGCTAAAGGCCGGTTAACGCCCCTGCTCCATCTGTTGGACAATTTGAAGTAACCAATCGCCAAGCACTGGTATGAAAGTAAACTGGCTGGCCCACCAAGCCAGCAGCGACACCAGCACTGTCGCCCCCATCAAGGTCCCAAGACCAAAGGCTAACCCTCTGGCAAGCTGAAAGAAAATCAGCCTCCAGAATGAGTTTTGCACCCGGATAAACCGATGATCATTCAGCTTTTTAACCTCAAGGGTCAGCGCCTCAATGGCGATGATTTCAGGCGATTTGGGATTGGATTTCGGGTCACTCATAATGCCACCCTAGTCAGTTTCACCGGAGTTTGCACGGCCCTGCGCACCTTCCGGCAGATCAGCGATGCGCACAAGGCAGCGATGAAGGATCGCCGCTTCCTCCTCGCTCATGACCTTGCGGATTTTGGCATCGAACGCGCGCGCGTCGTCCTCAAGCCGCTGAAACACGTCCTGCCCTTGCGCGGTCAGGGCAAGCTGCGCGTGGCGGCGGTCGGCTTCCATCGTGTTGCGAGCCAGAAAGCGCTTATCTTCCAAGGCACTGACCGCGCGAGAGACTTTGGTTTTGTGCAGCCGCGCGCGATTGCAAATCTCGGTCGCTGTCATCGGGCCATAGCGGCCCAGATGGAACAGCACGCGCCATTCGGTGCGCAGCATGCCGTAGCGGTCTTTGTAGTGTTTCTGGAACTCAAGGCTCAGCACATCCGCCGCCTGATTGAGCAGGTAGGGCAGGAAATCCGCCAGATCGAAATCGGACGCGTCAGAAGAGGATCGGTTTGGCATCGCGTCGAATATACAATGGATGTTTGGCAGAGCCATCCTTGTTATGCCCCAGACAGATCAGCGGTTTGCCCGCGCCGCGCAACAGAGTGAGGGTTTCTTCGGTCAGCGCGTTGTAGCGTTTGTGAATCTTGCCCGAGGCCATGACAAGCGTATCAGCTTCGTCAGTCAGGGCAGCCAGCACTTCCATGTTCCGCACACTTCGCGCCTCAGCCGGATCATGGGGGATGTCCTTGGGCGAGGTCGCACGCCAGTCGAGTACATTGGCCTTGAGGTAGCGGGTGAAGCCCCAATCCTGCGCGAAGGTCAGCTCTCGGTGACAAGTTGGGTCAGACACATCCGCACCGGCAACAGAGGGGTTCAGACCCACGAACAGAATGGCTTTCGGCGTCTCACCCGGCGGCGTCCAGTCCCGCGTCAGCGCGTGGCGATAGCGGCCGCAATCCGAGAAATCTGCCGTCCCGGTCACACCGTCGGGCAGTTTCAGCCGGGTCTTCCCGCCGGGGTCGTGCTTGTGTTGTGCGTCATCCATGCGCCCTACATGCAAAAAGCGCGCCGGGGGAGCAATCCCAAGGCGCGCTTCAGGGCCGATGTGAGTGGTGGATTACTCGGCAGGAATGGCGGCGCGGCGTTGCGGCAGGTCAAATACAAGACCCTTCGCCTCGGTCACGTAGCCTGCGACCAGAGCATAAACGATATGCCCCCACAGCGCGACATAGGTGATGCCAGACCAGCCAAGAAACGGTTTGTTGCCAGTCACCAGATGCGCCATGACGTAAAGGGCGAAGACCCACAGTGCGATGCCATAGGCGATAGCTGTAAAGCTCCAATGCAGGCCGGGCAAAATGGCGCGTTGCACGGGCCGGGCGATGAAGACCCAGCCGAGCGCGTAGAACACAAGTCCCGTCATCGCGTGCAGCAGATAGGCCGCGCCGGAGGGGTTCGCGCCAAAGATTGCCTTGATCGATGCGCCCGCCAGCCCAACCGGGGCCAGTTTGGCATAGCCGAGAAGCGGGCTCAGCGCCTGTCCGAACACGTCAAAAGCGATGGTTGCGAAAGCGCCTGCGGTCAGGATGGTAACGGCGGTGGAGCGGATGGATGTCATCAGTTTCTGTCCTTTACTGAGAGCGGTCGGTGTGATGACAAATCAAATGGGAATGGAGGCACACCGCAGACAGCCCCGCTCACGCAAGCGGGATGGCGCGGCTGGAATTGAAACAATTCTCTGAAACAAATCAGCTATTTCACTGACATCGGTGTGAAGCCGGCGCGAAGTTGTAACATTTGGCCTGTTAAGGGTCGGGCGCAGAGGGCGTCAGTCGAGGTTGAACACCCGGCTGGGATGCAACTCACCCGCCTTGAACACACCAACCGCGATGGGTTTGCCATCGACCGAGGCCCAGCAGGTATCGCCGTAGTCCACATCCATGCCCAGCACCATGCCGGGATTGCCGTTGCGCATTTTCGCGGCGGCCTCGGGTGTGGTTTTGACATGCGGCACGTCGGCGAGGCCCATTTCGACCGGCAGCAGGTGGGCGTCCAGTTCCGGCGTGCGGGCCATTTCGTTGATCTGCTCGAACGTCAGCCCCTGCTCGGCCTCAAACGGGCCAGACCAGATGCGGCGCAGTTCCTGCACATGGCCCAGACAGCCCAGCGCCTGACCCAGATCGCGTGCAATTGACCGGACATAGCCGCCCTTTCCGCAGGTCATCTCCAGCACGGCGGTATCCGCATCGGGTCGGTCCACCAGCACCAGTTCCTCGACCCAGAGCGGGCGCGCGGCGATCTCCATCTCCTCGCCTTCGCGCGCGCGCTTATAGGCACGTTCACCGTCGATCTTGACGGCCGAAAATTGCGGAGGGACTTGCATGATGTCGCCAACGAATTGGCCCAGCGCATCCTTGATTTCATCATCCGAAGGGCGCGTCTGAGACGTCGCGATCACCTCGCCCTCGGCATCGTCAGTATTGGTTGCAGCGCCGAAACGCACAGTGAAAACATAGGCTTTTAGCGCGTCAGTGATGAACGGCACGGTCTTGGTCGCCTCGCCCAGCGCAACGGCCAGCACGCCTGTCGCTTCGGGGTCCAGCGTGCCCGCATGGCCCGCTTTCTTTGCCTGAAACGCCCAGCGCACCTTGTTCACAACGGCAGTCGAGGTCAGCCCCGCAGGCTTATCCACCACCAGCCAGCCAGAGATATCCCGTCCCTTGCGCGCGCGTCCCATCGTTCAAATCCTCTGCCCGATCAGCAATGAACCCGCCGCCTAGCGCGCAGCCCGGTTTGGTGCAAGGGGCTAGGTCAGATTGCG
>CAZPXE010000372.1:0-3994 GCA_964590545.1 uncultured Rhodobacterales bacterium
GAGCCAGAGGTCAATTCGCTGCGTTCCAACAAGATCACATCCGACCAGCCCAGCTTGGTCAGGTGATAGAGCACGGAACAGCCGACAACGCCGCCCCCAATGATCGCGACTTGAGTGGTGGTTTTCATTGCGAGCCTTTGCGGTTTTGGCATGGGACGGAACGAGGGGTTTTGCACCCCTCGCGCTCCCCGCAGGATATTTGAGGCACAAAGAAGGGGGGAGGGGATTTGCGACGGTTTATGTCGGATTTGGGCAATCGGCGCGCGGCTTGAGGCGTCAACTTGGCGAGGCAGCAAGCGGAGGTAAGGCGATGCGCGATCAGGCTCAGGCGGTGGTAATCGGCGGCGGGGTGATTGGCTGTTCGATCCTGTATCATCTGACGAAGATGGGCTGGAGCGATGTGGTACTGCTTGAGCGGGACGAGTTGACGTCGGGCTCCACATGGCACGCGGCGGCGAATATTCACGGGCTCCATGACAGCGCGAATATCTCGCGCATTCAGCACTATACGATGAACCTGTACAATTCTCTCGAAGCTGAAACAGGACAAAGCTGCGGCGTGTTCCAACCCGGCTCGCTCTATTTGGCGCAGACTGTCGAGCGTGAGCATCAACTTCGTCTGCAAGCGGCCAAAGCCAAGCTGTATGGCATGAACTTTCACGAGATTGACCGCGCGGAGGCCGAGCGTCTGCACCCGCTGGTCAATTATGACGGTATCCGTTGCATCATGTGGGAACCCGATGGCGGCAATGTCGATCCCTCTGGCGTGACCAACGCCTATGCGGCAGGCGCGCGCCAGAACGGGGCGGAGATACACCGCTTTACGCCTGTCATAGCAACCCGCGAAGTCGGCGATGGTACATGGATCGTCGAAACGCCGAAGGGCGAGATCAAAACGCCGTGGGTCATCAACGCCGCTGGGTTGTGGGGACGAGAGGTGGCCGCGCTTGCCGGGATCCAACTGCCGCTGCAACCGACCGAGCATCAGTATTTCGTCACTGAAACCATTGCAGAAATAGACGCGCTGGACCGCCGCTTGCCGTCGGTCGCGGATCGGGATGGAGAGTATTATTTGCGGCAAGAAGGTAAGGGCCTGCTGGTTGGCGCTTATGAAAAGGATATGCGGTTCTGGGCCGAAGAGGGCACGCCGCTGGACTTCGCCCACGACCTTTTCGCCGACGATCTGGAGCGGATCGAAGACAACATGATGCGCGCGATTGAGCGTGTGCCTGCGGTCGGAACGGCTGGGATCAAGCGGGTCATTAACGGTCCGATGATCTGGTCGCCGGACAGCAACGTGGTCCTTGGGCCAGTGCCTGAAAAGAAGGGCTATTTCTGCTGCAACGGGATCATTCCGGGCTTTTCGCAGTCAGCGGGGATGGGCCTGATGGTCGCCGATTGGATCGTCGAGGGTGAAATGCGTTACGATATGTTCGCCTGGGACATGGCCCGCTTTGGCGACTGGGCCGACAAGGCGTTTACCAAGGCCCGCGTACAAGACGTCTACGCGCACCGTTTCAAGATCCATTTCCCGAATGAAGAACGCAGCGCGGGCCGCCCGGCGCGCACCCGACCTGCCTATGAGACGCAAAAGGCAATGGGCGCGGTGTTCGGGCTGAACTATGGCTGGGAACATCCGCTCTGGTTCGCCGATACGCCCGACGCCAAAGACACCGACGGGTTCACCCGCCAGAACTGGTGGGGGCCAGTGGGCGAAGAATGCAAGATGCTGCGCGAGCGCGCCGGGATCATCGACATCTCCAACTTCGCCAAATACCGCTGCAAAGGGCCGGGGGCAGAGGATTGGCTGAACGCTGTTTTCGCCAACCGTATGCCGCGCGACGTGGGGCGGTCTTGCCTGACACCCCTGATCTCGGTGCGCGGCGGGATTGCGGGGGATGCAACGGTGACAAAGGTCGCCGAGGACGAATTCTGGGTGATCTCCTCCGGCATGGCCGAGCGGTATCAGAAACGCTTCTACGACATGGTGCCGCTGCCCGAAGGCACAACCTTTGAAAGCATGACGCAAAGCTGGTGCGGATTTAACGTGGCCGGACCGCAATCGCGTAAGCTGTTGCAAAGGATGACGAATACCTCTCTGGAAACCGATGACTTTCCCTTCATGCGCTCCAAAATGATCGACCTCGCCGGGGTCTCATGCCTCGCGCTGCGCGTGTCGTTTACTGGCGATCTGGGCTGGGAACTGCACTGTCGCACCGAAGATCAGGCCGCGCTGTATTCCGCTTTGTTAGAGGCGGGTAAGGCGTTTGGGGCAGGGCCCGTGGGCAGCCGCGCGCTGATGTCACTGCGGGTGGAAAAGGGCTATGGCTCATGGAGCCGCGAATACTCGCCCGAATACTGGCCGCAAGAGGTTGGGCTGGAGCGTTTGTGCAAGCTGGACAAGGACTTCCTGCATAAATCGGCCTGTATGGCGGCGCTTGAAAAGCCCGCGCGCGAGCGGATGGTACTGCTGGAACTGGGCGCCGCGCAGACCGATGCCTCGAACGCCGACGCGACCGGGGGCGAGCCGATTTTCAAAGATGGCAAAGGTATCGGGCGCGTCACGTCCGGGGCCTATGGCTATACCGTCGGGATGAGCCTTGCGCTGGGGTTCGTGAAAGACGCCGAACCCGGCGACGAGGTCGACGTGATGGTGCTTGGCCAGCCGCACAAGGCACGGATTTTGGAGCGACCCCCGTTTGATCCCGATGGGGTGCGGCTGCGCGCTTAATCCGTCATGACGGCTGAAGCCCCAAAGCACTTTGCCCATTACGTCTCACGCAAGATCACACCGTTCAAAAAGGATCGGTTGGCACGTTTGGCCGATACGAATGATGAAACGAAACAGCGCTGGTTTGATCTGGTGCAGGCAAAGGATGGCGGGTTTGATCGCCCCTGCAAGCATGTCACGCGGCAGGATGATCATGTTACCCAATCGGTGAAACCCGGAGATGCGATCTGGATCTTTTCGCAAATCCTCTATCGCGATTTGGCGTTCCCGCCGTCACTTGATGCCAAAATAATCGTAGCAGAACCGCCCTATAAGCAGCCCGTGCCATGGGACAAATCGAAAGGGCGGACGGTGTTCGAGGCGGGCAGCGCTTCTTTTTGGCACCTGCTGTCTGATTGGCGCGGGGCGCTGCAAGCGACCCAACTCAGCTTTCGAAATGCACCTCCTGCAGGCGTATTCGAAAAGCACGACCATGTTGGCAAAGCGTTGCAGAGCATGAAGGAGATTTTGGACCCTGCGCCGCTGTTAGATAGAGAACGGGAATTGAAAGAGTATGGCTACTATCGGTTCATCTCTTACCGGCATAAGGACGGCTTGCCTTTGGCGGCTCGGGCCGTGTCTGACGCGTTGATGTCAGAGAATGCGCAGATTTGGTGGGATAGGTGGAGCCTGCCGCGGCGGCTCGCGGAAGGCCGGGAGTTGTTGAACAACAAGGCATTGGAGCAGCACATAGAAAAGAAAGCCCGACACGCGGCGTCCGTGATTGGCATCGAAACGCGCGGGTACAACGAACCCGGCGCGTTTACTGACAAAGAACGCGCATGGGCGCGGGTTTACGAAAAACGAGAAGGGTGAGCACTGGCGCTGGCGCGGGAACCTTTTTGCGCATCGCGCATAGCGGCCTTGCGTCGCGTGGCCTTTCCCTAGAAATCCCCTATGATAGAAACTAGTTTAACGTTGAACAAACTGAGCCTCGCCATGCGTGATCTGAAAATCCCCGAGCAACGGCACCCTGAAAAGGCGCGCAAGCCGGACAATCCGCAGCCCAAAAAGCCGGATTGGATTCGCGTCAAAGCGCCGGTCAGCCAAGGGTATAAAGACACGCACAAGATCATGCGCGACAACAATCTTGTGACCGTGTGCGAGGAGGCGGGCTGCCCGAATGTGGGGGAATGCTGGTCTCAAGGTCACGCCACGATGATGATTATGGGCGAAGTGTGTACCCGCGCCTGTTCCTTCTGCAACATTGCGACCGGCAAGCCG
>CAZPXE010000373.1:0-3994 GCA_964590545.1 uncultured Rhodobacterales bacterium
CAGGCGCGCCGGATGGGTGGCGGCGATAAGGGGCGGCTGATGCTGGGGGGGCAATCGCTGCTGACCCGTGTGATCGACCGGCTGGGGCCGCAGACAGAGGGCCTCGTGCTGAACGCCAATGGTGATGCGGCGCGGTTTGACGATACTGGGCTGCCGGTGGTCTCTGACAGCATCGACGGGTTCGCAGGGCCGCTGGCGGGTGTGCTGGCGGGGCTGGATTATGCCGCCGAACATGGGGCGGAGACCATCGTGACCGCCGCCGCCGACACACCGTTCTTCCCCGCCGATCTGGTGCCGCGCTTGTTGCTGGCGTCCGAAGGGATGGCCGCGCCACTGGTGTTGTCGGCCAGCGCGGAAGGGCGGCAACCGACCTTTGGCCTCTGGCCCGTAGCGCTGCGGGATGATCTGCGAATGGCGCTGGAGGGTGGCTTGCGCAAGGTGGTGCTGTGGACCGATAGCCATGGTGGGCGCATCGCAGAGTTTCCCGGCGCGGACCCCGACCCGTTTTTCAACATCAACACGCCCGATGATCTGGCGCGGGCCGAGGGCTGGCTGTGAAACTGTGGGGCATCACCGGATGGAAGAACACGGGCAAGACGGGCCTGACCGAGCGGTTGGTGGCGGAGTTCACCGCGCGGGGGCTGCGCGTGTCGACCATCAAACACGCCCACCACGCCGCCGATGTGGATCACCCCGGCACCGACAGCTTTCGGCACCGTACGGCGGGGGCCGGGCAGGTGGTTCTGGCGACCCCGATGCGTGTTGCTGTGATGACAGAACTTCGCGGAGCCGAAGAGCCGCCCCTTACGGAATTGGTGGCAGGTCTTGCGCCGTGTGATCTGGTGTTGGTGGAGGGGTATAAGCGCGAGAGCCACCCTAAGATTGAAACGCATCGCGCCGCTGCGGGGCAAGCGTTGATCGCTCCGAGTGATCCGACGATCCGGGCAGTGGCAAGCGATGTTCCGCTGGACTTGGACCGCCCGGTGCTTGATCTGGATGGCACCGCCGCGATTGCGGATTTCATTGCGCGGGAGCTTTCGCTTTGAGCGGCTTTGACACCATCGCCATGGTCGATTGGTCCGGCGGGAACGACACTGGCCCGACACCAAAACGCGATGCCATCTGGGTTTGCGTGGCGCGCGGCGCGGCGGTGGAGGAACCTGTTTACCTGCGCAACCGACGCGTTGCAGAACAATGGGTTGCAGACCTGATTGAGGCGGAACGCGCGGCAGGGCGGCGCGTGCTGATTGGATTTGATTTTCCCTTTGGCTATCCGGTTGGTGTGGCCAAAGCGATTTGTGGGTCCGACGACCCGCTGGCCTTGTGGGCGTGGCTGGCGGCGCGGATCGAGGACGCGCCCAAGGCCAATAACCGCTTCGACGTGGCAGCGCAGATCAACCGCGCACTCGGCGATGGCAAGGGACCTTTCTGGGCCAATGCCCTGAAGCGCGACATCGACGGTTTGCCGCGCACCAAGGACGGATATGCCAACCCATTCCCCGACAAGCGCGCCTGCGAGCACCGCGCCAAGGGGGCGTTCACCTGCTGGCAATTGGCGGGCGCGGGCGCGGTCGGCTCCCAAGTGCTGATGGGGTTGCCGGTGCTGCATCGGTTGCGGGACCGATTTTCGAGGCAAGTTGCGGTTTGGCCGTTTGAGCCGTTGGACCGCCCGGTTGCCTTCGTGGAAATCTGGCCCTCGCTGACCCTAGGTACAGAGCCAGAGGGGATGATCCGCGATGCGTGGCAGGTGCAATCGGTGGCGCGGGCGGTGGCGTCGCTGGCCCCTGATGTGCTTCAGCAGATGCTGGAGGTCGATGCTCCGGAAGAAGGGTGGATCTTCGGGTTGGGGCATGAGGTGCATCTGCAACCCGCCCCTGTCCCGCCGCCCCTGAAGAACGACTGTTTCGCCCTGCCGCCCGGCGTTGATTGGATCCCGGTCGACGACGCGCTGGCGCATCTACGCAGCCAGATGCACGTCGTCACAGCGGTGCGAACAGACCCGTTAGAGCGTGCAGCGGGCCTCGTGCTGGCCGAAGACATCGCCGCGCAGCTTTCCAACCCGCCGCATCCAAACACCGCTGTCGATGGCTATGGCTTCGCGGGTGGTCGCCCTGAGGGCGCGCATGTGCTGCCGCTGGTGGAAAGCCGCGCCACGGCGGGTGCGCTGCCGCCGCCGGTGCCGGACGGTCATGCCATCCGCATCCTCACCGGGGCACGGTTGCCAGAGGGGGTGGATACCGTGGTGCTGCAAGAGGATGTGACCGCCGCCCACGGGCAAATCGCCTTCAACGGCCCAATCAAACCCGGCGCGAATACGCGCCGCGCGGGCGAGGATGTGGCGGCGGGCGATGTGATCTTGCAGGCGGGCCGCAAACTGACCCCCGCTGATCTGGCGTTGGCAGCGGCGACAGGCCACGGCGCGCTGCCGGTGCGCGCGGCGCTGCGGGTGGGGGTGCTGTCGACGGGGGATGAATTGCTGCCTGCGGGGGCGCGGGCAAAGGAGGGGCATATCTTTGATGCGAACCGCCCTATGCTTTTGTCTTTGCTTGAGAATATGGGTTATGCGCCGGTTGATCTGGGCCATGTGCGTGATGATCGTCCGGCCCTGCGGGCGCGGCTCTCGGACGCGGCAAAGGGTTGCGATGCGATCCTGACCAGCGGGGGCGCGTCGGCGGGGGATGAGGATCACGTCTCGGCCCTGCTGACTGAGGCCGGCGCGATGGGGCTGTGGCGCATTGCGGTGAAACCGGGCCGTCCGCTGGCGCTGGGGCTGTGGGAAGGCGTTCCCGTCTTTGGTCTGCCCGGCAACCCGGTCGCGGCGCTGACCTGCACGCTGATCTTCGCGCGCCCGGCGCTGGGTGTTCTGGCGGGGCGCGCGTGGCAGGAACCACAGGGCTTCGACGTGCCCGCCGCCTTTGCCAAATCCAAGAAACCAGGCCGCCGCGAATACCTTCGTGCGCGTATCCGCGATGGACGGGCAGAACGGTTCGTCTCCGAGGGGTCGGGCCGGATTTCTGGGCTGAGCTGGGCGGAAGGGTTCATCGAACTGCCTGACGGCGCGGTGACGGTGAGTGAAGGCGATCTGGTGAGCTATATCCCCTTTACAAGCTTCCTGACCTGACGTTTCGCTTTGCGGTACATCCGTGCCGCGCTCTATTGATGACAAGGGAGAACGCTGATGGAGACCGATTATCTGGTGACAGGCGCGGGCGCGACGGGGTTGGCATTTGTCGATACGCTGCTAAGCGAGACGGACGCGCATATCACCATCGTCGACAAGCGCGATGTGCCGGGCGGGCATTGGAACGACGCCTATCCGTTTGTGCGGCTGCACCAGCCCTCGTCCTATTATGGCGTGGCGTCCACACCGCTGGGAGCGGAGCGGATTGATACCGAAGGGATGAACAAGGGCTTCGAGGAACTCGCCTCTGGCCCGGAAATCACCGCCTATTTCCATGGGCTGGTACGGGATCGGTTCCTGCCATCGGGCCGCGTGCAGTACCTGCCAATGACAGAGCATCTGGGCGGTGGCCGCCTGCGCCATGTGATCAGCGGGGCGGAGCAGGAGGTGCGTTACCGCCGCCTTGTCGATGCGAGCATCTGCGAGAATGGCATCCCCTTGACCCATAAACGCGCGTTTCAGACCGAAGGCGTCACCTGCATCCCGCCCAATGATCTGCCGCGCAGCGCCAAGGGGTTCGGACGGTTTACGGTGATCGGCGCGGGCAAAACGGCGATGGACAGTATCGTCTGGCTGCGGCTCAACGGGGCCGCGCCGGATCAGATCAGGTGGATCGTGCCGCGCGATCCGTGGATGATCTCGCGGGCGTTTTCGCAACCGACGGCGGCGTTTTATCACGAGACAGCAGGCGCGATCACGCGCCAGTTAAGCGCGCTGTCGCAGGCGCAAAGCGTCGCGGACTTTGCGTTGCGGATGGAAGCGGCGGGCATCTGGATGCGGCTCGACCCGAGCATGACGCCTCAGATTATGCAC
>CAZPXE010000374.1:0-3982 GCA_964590545.1 uncultured Rhodobacterales bacterium
TGGCGTCTTGCAGCGTAACGAGGCTTTCGTCGACCGAGACGGGCGTGGCATGCATAGGGGCGATGGCGGCAATATCATCAAGGCTTTCGCAGGGCTGTTCGACCATCACGTTGAGGTCTTCGACCGCGCTCATCACCCGTAGCGCCTGTTGCCGGGTCCAGCCGCGGTTCACGTCATACAGGATGATGTCTTCGGGATTGCGCAGCGCTTCGACGTCGCGAATGCGGGCGATATCACGGGCCACATCGCCGCCGATCTTCACCGAATGGGCGATGTAGCCGCGCGCGCGGTAGCGCTCGATCACCTCGCGGGTTTCCTCGACCGTCTTCGCCCCCACGGACGACGCAATAGGCCGGGGCGTGCGGGAGCCGCCGCCCATCAGGTCCGCAATCGGCAGGCCCGCCGCTTGGCCCGAGATGTCCCAGCAGGCCATGTCGATGGGCGATTTGGCATAGAGG
The DNA here is from genome assembly GCA_964590545.1 of uncultured Rhodobacterales bacterium. Taxonomy (GTDB): domain Bacteria; phylum Pseudomonadota; class Alphaproteobacteria; order Rhodobacterales; family Rhodobacteraceae; genus Aliishimia. The sequence goes on from CAZPXE010000374.1 coordinate 459, forward strand.
TGGCCGGGCAGCGCGAGGTCCATCGCCCGTTCCACATCGAGCACGCGGCGGGGGTCGAGGCCGAGGATGAAGGGCGCCATCGTTTCAATCCCCGCGCGGATGCCGGGGCCGTGGGCGGCGACATAGGTGTGGCCCCAAGGCGTGCCTTCACCCCATCCGGTCAGGCCCTCATCGGTGTCGATCTTCACCAAGGTCGCATCGAGACATTCGAATTTCAGCCGCCCGCCCGAGAGCCAATAGGGGTGCTCGAGCGGCAGGTCCGCTTGATAGACGGTGATACGGTCGATTTTCATGCGGCGTTCCAATCGCAAAGTTCGGGGGTGGTGCCCATGTCAGGTCCGCGCCAGAGGACCCATGCGAGGATGGGGCTGTCTGTCGTTTCCAGCGCGTGCGGGATGTTTGAGCGGTGGAAGGCTTTGTCGCCCGGGCCGAGGCGCTGGCAATCGTCGCGCACGTAGAAATCCGCGTCTCCGGCCAGTACGTAATAGAGTTCCTGACTTGGGTGGCGATGATAAGGGTACCAAATACCGCGCGGCATATAGACGATGAAGCCGCGCATAGTGTCGGCGCGGAAGGGACCGTCTTTGCCGATCAACTCATAGCAGCCGAAATTCTTTAGAAAATCAGGGCCGAGGACTGTGCCCTTATACGTTTCGCGCCACATGGCTTGGGGCGCGAAGGCGCGCAGGGCGGCAAGGAAATCAGCGTGCAGACCATCTGCGCTCAGGTCCGGGTCGGTTTCGAACTTGTTTCCTGCCGGGATCGGATGCGGGGCCGGGTGCTGGATGCGCAACGCTGTCGGAAAGGCGCAGAACCCGTTGAGTGCAGGGGTCGCGGCGTGCAGGCGTTGTGCCATCGCGAGGGCTTCATGGGCCTCGGGGCTCATGGCGTGGTCATCCGGGGCAGCCCCTCCATCCCCTCCCTGCGCCAAAGGGCGTAGGCGAGATTGGGTTGGTCGAGGGTCATCATCATATGCGGCTGGTTCGCGGTATGGGCACGGGCTTGGCCGGGTTTCGGGGCGACATTGGGGGCAGCTTTGGAGGCGAAGACGGCGCGCCCAGCGAGGGTGAAGCCAAGCTCTTCAGCCGCCTGTTCGTGCCAGTCATAGGCCGCATCTGGTTCCCAATAGCCGAAATAGCCACACAAGGACCGAACGCCGAGCGTTTGGGACGCCGCGACCGGGTTCGGCATCACCGCTTGCGGTGACAGATCATCTGGCCATGGCGCATAGGCAGCTTGCGCCGGGCTGGCCTCGTGCAAGCGCTCAAGCGCGGAGAGGAGTTTGCCCGCCTCGCTCATGGCAGGATTACGATATTCCCGGTATGCGCCTTTTCGATGAAGGCCGCTTGGGCATCGCGCAGCTCTTCCAGCGGATAGGTGGCGGCGAGGACGGGCTGCACCTCACCCGCTTCGATATAGCGGACGAGGTTCTGAGTAACCTCCGGCGCGATGACGGTGGAGCCGGTGAAGGTCAGATCGCGCAGATAGAACGTACGCATGTCGAGTTCGACCATCGGACCCGCGATCGCGCCAGAGCAGGTATAGCGCCCGCCGCGTTCGAGAATGTCGATCAGCGTGCCGAAATACGGCCCGCCCACCACATCGGCGACGACAGTGATCTTGTCGCCCTCCAGCGCGGCGCGCAGGTTCACGGGCGCGCGGGGCAGGATGCGGTCGGGGTTTAGTTTTGCGACCTCGGCGTGCTTGGCCTCAGACGCCATGGCGATCACGCGCGCGCCGCGCCGTTTGGCCAGTTGCACCAGTGCGCCGCCGACGCCGCCGGACGCGCCGGGGACCAGCACGGTGTCTTTGTCGGTGACATTGGCGCGGGTCAGCATCCCTTCGGCGGTGGAATAAGAGCACGAGAAGGTGGCCAGTTCCGCGTCGCTGAGTGTCGAGTTCACCGCCACCGCGTTCACCGCCGGAATCGTTGTGTATTGAGCATATCCGCCATTGCGTTCCGAGCCGTAATAGCCGGTTTTGTTCATGTTCTCAGGGTCGTCCGGGTCGCGCAGCCAGTTGTCGGTGATGACCCGCTCGCCGATGCGGGCTTCGTCGACGCCCTGCCCCACCGCGACAATCTCGCCGCACACATCCGCGCCTTGGATGCGTGGGAAGGTGATCGGGGCCGCGCCCCATGTGGGGTCTTCGTCATGCACCGTGTCGTAGCCATCGCCGGAGGTCGCTTCGGTCACGGCCTTGGAATACCAGCCGACGCGGGTGTTGATATCGGTGTTGTTCATCCCGCAGGCGCGCACGCGGATCAGCACTTCGCCCGCTGCCGGGTCGGGGCGCGGCCAATCCGTTTTCAATTCCAGCTTGTCGAGGCCGCCATGCCCGGTTGTCACCATAGCGCGCATTGTTGCGGGTATGCTCATGTCAGTCTCCTCTATTAGGGGGCTCTGCCCCCGTCGCCCTGTGGGCGACTCCCCCGAAGTATTTGCGGCGAAAGGAAGGGGGAGCGTGTCACTGAGCGGCCATTGATGTCGCATCTGTGCGTGGGAGGAGGCTTTGCGGGTCGTAGGCGGGTTCTGACAGGACTGTCGCGGGGCGCGGCGCGCCGGCGATCACCACCTCAAGCGCAGTGCCGGGGGTGGCGGCGTCGGGTTTGAGATAGGCGAAGGCGAGGATTTTGCCGACCGTGGGGCCGTAGGCAACGGAGGCGGTAGAGCCGACGAGCGCGCCATCCAACAGCACCGCTTCGCCGCCATGGCCATCGGTGATGCCATCAGGTTCGATTTCGAGGTAAGCGCAGACCCAGCGGAGGTCTTCATTTAAGGTTTTGTCTTTGCCGATATAGTCCTTGTCGGTGCGGGCAAAGCGCAGCACGTCGGCCTCAGCGAGGGTGACTTCGTTGGTAAGCTCCCCTGCCCCTTTGAAGCCTTTTTCCATGCGCAGCGCGTTCATGGCGAAACTGCCGTAATCCGCGATGCCGTGCGGCTCGCCTGCAGCCCAGAGGGCGGCGTAGACGTCTTGCATGGCCTCAAACGGCAAGTGGAATTCCCAGCCCAGTTCCCCGGCATAGGACATGCGGAAGGCCCAGATTTGGTGGCCCGCGACGGTGATCGCTTTCGCCGAGAGCCAGCGGAAGCCTGCATTGCTGAGGTCCGCGTCGGTGCAGGCCGCCAGCACATCGCGGGCACGGGGGCCGTTCAACGCCAGTGCGCCCCATGTGGCGGAGCGGGAGGTGATAGTGACATCTGCCGCGCCTTGATGTTTGGCGAGGTGGTCCATCAGGCGCTGTTCGAAGAAGGCGGCGCAGACAAGGTAGTAGGTATCCTCGGCCAGTTTAACGAGTGTGGTTTCCAACTCGATTCGACCTGCCTCATTCAGCATATGTGTCAGGGCGATGGACCCCGGTTTTTGCGGCAAGCGGTTGGCGACGAGCGGGTCGAGGAAGCTGGCGGCGCCCTCGCCGCTGACTTCGACTTTGGTGAAGCCGGTGATGTCCATGACCCCAACCCGCTCGCGCACGGCGGCGCATTCGGCTGCAATGGCGTCGTGGGTTGCGGTGCGCTTGAAGC
>CAZPXE010000375.1:0-3978 GCA_964590545.1 uncultured Rhodobacterales bacterium
GCGCACGGTCGAGGCGGTGCGGTTGCGGTTGTCGGTCATCGCCTCGACGATGACCGCGACCCCGTTCGGACCGTAGCCTTCGTAGCGGATTTCTTCGTATTCGTCGCCGTCACCGCCTAGGGATTTCTTGATCGCGCGCTCGATCACGTCCTTGGGCACAGATTGCGACTTGGCCTCTTTTATCGACAGGCGCAAGCGCGGGTTCTTGTCGGGATCAGGGTCGCCCATTTTCGCGGCAACGGTGATTTCCTTCGCCAGTTTCGAAAACAGTTTGGAGCGCGCAGCATCCTGCCGGCCCTTCCGGTGCTGAATATTGGCCCATTTGGAATGGCCTGCCATGGGTTCTCTCCCGCGATACCTCGGTTTGCTGTGTTCTAGTCAAACCAACCTTTGGCTTCAAGCAGGGTTCTATCAGCGCAGGGACTTGCCCCGCAAAGCATGGCTGTGTCGCAGCGGATGTCGCAAAACGGCGCGGGCAATGGCTGTCGGGCCTTTCACCTGAAACTCAGACACCCTGACATGACCTCGGCACGCACGGGACATTCGTGTGAACGACGCCAGCGCGCAAAAGGTCGAACACCTTACTCAAACGCATATGCCAAACGTAACCCGCCCCAATGCCGCCCTTGCACAAAGATCGGCGCGGAAAGGTCTTTCATCGTCTTGAACTGCCCGCCCCCCATGTCGCGGCGATAAACCTGTAGCAGGAACGCATCGGTGTTGCGGCCAGCCTTCAGCCCAACACGGTCATCGAAAATCCGCCGGTTCCGACAGTGGCCCGCATTCCACGCCGGGTCATTGCTTTGAGGTTGCGAGAACTTGGCATTGTGCGTCGGCAGATACCCATTCTTGTCGACCGCGGCACAGAACACGATCTTTGGATTGTGCTGCAGTGCAGCTTCCTGAATGTCGGGGAAGTACTTGTCGGAAACCGCCACCACCGGCGCCATCACCTGCTGTGGGTTCGTGCCGGGGATCGCTTGATAATGTGTTGAGAACAGATTCACGGCCGAAATCTCGCGCCGCGCAATCGCATCGTCCAGAAGCGCACCGATCTTTGCGGCATCTTCCGTTACGCGATCGATGAACCCATGATCTTCTGATGAGCCGCCCATCGCAAAAGTGGCCTGCACAATCCGCTCACTGCGGTTTACAAGGCTGTCACTGTGGACTTTGGCGTCTCTTACCTCATCTGCGGTGCTGGCAAAGCTGCTCGAAAGTTTGTCGAAGGCCGGTTTGAATTTGCCAAGAGCCTCGCCCGCCGCATTCGTGTTTTTCTGGATCAAATTCGCATCAGTTTGCGTCGCAGAGATGCTGGAAGACAGGCTTTCCAACGCGCGGTCTGTCGCCGAAATCTCTTCAATAACAGCAACGGCTTCAGCCCCGACATCATTGGATTCGTTAACCAATTCGGCCACACGCCCGTTCAGATCAGTAATGCTCTCGGTAATGCCGCTCGCCGCTTCGGCGGTCTTGCGGGACAAATCATTCACCGCTTCGGCCACAACCGCAAAGCCGCGTCCTGCATCCCCAGCGCGGGACGCTTCGATCTTCGCGTTAATCGCCAGAATATTCACTTGCGCAGCAATCGACGCAATTGCGAGGTTTTGCTTGCGCACCGATATCAGAGTTTCGTCGATGCTGGTCATGCGGGCCGCCAATTCACGCACCCAACTTGCCACTTTTTCGGTGCGCCCGCTTGAGGATTGCACAGCGTTTACCGTTGCATCCACATCGGTTGCCGCAGCATTCGCCCGATCAACCACCGAGCCAATCACATCCAAAACGCTGGTATTGGCACGGCTCAACGCCTCAAAACTGCGGGCGACTTCCGCGAAAGAGGCTTGCTGGTCATCGACGCGGGCAGAGACCACATCCAAAACGCCGCCCACTTCCACGATTTCTTTGCCAAGCTGCGAGACGTCTTTGGACAAGTCCGGCATCTGATCGCTGCCTGCCACAGTGTGTTGTTCGAAAGCTGGTACTGACATGATCCACGCGTATTTGTTTGAGCGGACCATGGCAGGGCAAACTTAGAAAATGGTTAAACGGCCCGGATTTTTCGCCCCACCACGACATGACGCAATTCACCTGCCATTCCCGCGCCAAACCCGTTAACTTGCCCCCATGACACAAGACCAGATTATCCTGTTTTCCCTGTTCGGCGCGGTATTTGCCCTGCTCCTTTGGGGCCGTTTCCGCTATGATATCGTTGCCTTTTCCGCGCTGATGATTGGCGTGGTGCTGGGCGTGGTGCCATCCTCTGATGCGTTTTCCGGCTTCGGCCATCCGGCCACGCTGGTGGTGGCGCTGGTGCTTGTGGTCTCGGCCGGGCTGGTGCGCTCGGGCGCGGTTTTCTTGATTACCCGCACGCTGGTTGACGCCTCTCGCAGCCTTGGCGGACATATCGCGCTGATGGGGGCGATTGGCGGCGTGCTCTCGGCCTTTATGAACAATGTCGCGGCGCTGGCGCTGCTGATGCCGGTGGACATGCAGACCGCGCGCAAGGCGGGGCGCGCGCCGGGGCTATCCCTGATGCCGCTTTCCTTCGCCACGATCCTTGGCGGTATGGCCACATTGATCGGCACGCCGCCCAATATCATCATCGCCTCAATCCGCGAAGAGAGCCTCGGCGCGCCGTTCTCCATGTTCGACTTCGCCCCTGTGGGCGGTGCGGCAGCGATTGCGGGGCTGGCCTTCGTCGCCCTGATCGGCTGGCGGTTCATCCCGTCGCGGGCCGATGCGGCGGCGGACCTTGAGGATCTGTCCCAATACATCGCCGAACTCACCGTCCCCGAAGGCTCCAAACAGATCGGCAAACGGCTGAGTGAGATCGAGGACGAGGCCGAGAAAGCTGATGTCGCCATCATCGGCCTCGTGCGCGACGGCAAACGCCGCTATGGGCGCGGACGCAACGCCACGCTGCAAGCGGGCGATGCGCTGGTGCTGGAAGCCACCCCCGACGCGCTGGATGAATTTCGCGCGGCCCTCTCGCTCGCCGTGGCAGACAGCACCCGCGAAGAAAATCTGAAAGCCAGCGGCGAGGGTGTTGAAATCATTGAAGTGGTTGTCACCGATACCTCTCGCCTCGTGGGCCGCTCGGCGCAGGCGGTGGGGCTGAATTGGCGGCGCTCAACCGTGCTGATGGGCATCTCGCGGCAGGGGCGGAAGATCACCAAGCAAATCCGCAAAACTGAAATCCGGACCGGCGATATCCTGCTTCTGCTTGTCCCCAACGGCACCGGGCCGGACGTGACCCATTGGCTCGGCTGCTTGCCACTGGCCGAACGTGGGCTGGCGGTGACGCAGGACAGCAAGGTCTGGCTGGCGATTGGCCTGTTCACGGGCGCGGTGGTCGCGGCCAGCGTCGGCTTGCTTTACCTGCCCATCGCGTTGGGGCTGGTGGTGATCGCCTATGTGCTGGCCAAGATCGTGCCGCTGCAAGAACTCTATACCCATATCGAATGGCCCGTTGTGGTGCTGCTGGGGTCAATGATCCCGCTGGGTGCGGCGCTGGAAAGCTCTGGCGGGACGGAACTGATCGCGGGCGCGCTGCTCGGCTGGACCGAGGGGCTGCCCGCTTGGGCGGTGCTGACCGTGCTGATGGTGGTAACGATGACCCTGTCGGACGTTCTGAACAACACCGCCACCACCATCGTCGCCGCCCCGGTCGGCATCCAGATGGCGCAGACGCTGGGCGTGAACCCCGACCCGTTCCTGATGGCCGTCGCGGTTGCGGCGTCCTCGGCCTTCCTCACCCCCATTGGGCACAAGAACAACACCCTGATCCTTGGCCCAGGCGGGTACCAATTCGGCGATTACTGGAAAATCGGCCTGCCGCTAGAGGTGATCGTCGTCGCCGTTTCCATTCCCGCGATCCTGATCTTCTGGCCTTTGTAAACGCGGCGCGCGCTGGGGTGATAAGATCTTAGCTTGGCCCGCGTAGAACCTTCCCTCGTGTTGCAACGCACATAACCC
>CAZPXE010000376.1:0-3962 GCA_964590545.1 uncultured Rhodobacterales bacterium
AGGCGAAATTGGTGAGGAACAGCGCCTCTTCCACGGCCGTGTTGCCGCCGCCGACAACGACAATCTCTTGGCCGCGATAAAAGAACCCATCGCAGGTTGCGCAGGCCGAGACGCCAAAGCCCTTGAACTTTTCTTCACTCTCGAGCCCCAGCCACTTCGCCCGCGCGCCGGTCGCAAGGATCACGGCATCGGCGATATAGGTGGTGCCGCTGTCCGATTGACACACGAAAGGCCGCTTGGAAAAGTCGATGGAGGAAATGATGTCATGCACCACGTCGCAGCCCATCGCCTTGGCGTGGTCTTGCATGCGCACCATCAGGTCGGGGCCTTGCACCTCGGTATCGCCGGGCCAGTTTTCAACTTCCGTCGTGGTGGTCAATTGCCCACCGGGCTCGATCCCCTGCACCAGCACAGGCTCCAACATCGCGCGCGCGGCATAGACGCCAGCGGTGTAGCCCGCCGGGCCGGAGCCGACGATCAGAACTTTGGTTTTACGTGTCTCGGCCATGACGGCTCCCCCGGATGAATGCAGCGTTGGACAGGGGATATAGACCCTGCGCGGCCCGGCTTGAACCCCCGATGGCGCGCGAGATGATGACAGTTCCGCGACGGGTCTGTCACATCAAAAGAAAAGGGCGCCGCCTGCACAAGGCCGCGCACCGTGGCTTCAGGGAAACCGGGTTACTGTTTGCGGCGACGCATCAGAGCAAACGCTCCCATTTCAGCCGCTAGCAAAGGCAGGCCAGCGGGCAGCGGAATGGCGGCTGCGCTTGCGCTGAGCGTATAGCTGCTCAAGCCCGCTGCTTGGTTCGGCATCGTAAATAAGCTTGGCCCGCTAGCGTAAACAGAATCGACGAGCCATCGCTGAATTCCGCGAACGCAATCGAGTTCGGTTCCGCTGCGTTGGTGAACAGGGTGTTGCGATAGTGGCGCGTAAAGTTGCCGTTATCCTGATCCATATCCGCTTCCTAGGTCACGTTCTCACCGCAAATTCCATTCCTACGTCTTGTGGTTGAATTTCGCGAAAAAGACCCATCAATTGAGCACGGGATGAAAACATTCTTTCCAAACTGTGTAATATTATTGCGCATGTCGGCTCGTACCTATAAGAATTGCAAAAATTTAGGGGGTGCGCATGCCTGCAACTGGACTCGATCCGATCGACCGCAAAATTCTGGCCGAGCTTCAGGCCGATGGCCGCATGACGAATGTGGAATTGGCCAAACGCGTTGGTATCTCCGCGCCGCCTTGCTTGCGCCGGGTGCGCACGCTGGAAGAGCAGGGGTATATAAAAGGCTATCACGCTGATGTGGACGCGCGCGCGCTGGGGTTCGAAGTGCAGGTCTTTGCCATGGTTGGCCTTGCCAGTCAGGCGCGCGTTGACTTGACAGCCTTTGAAGAAATGTGCCGGAGTTGGCCGCTTGTCCGCGAATGCCACATGCTGAACGGCGAGGTGGACTTCCTGCTCAAATGCATTGCGCCGGACCTCTCGAGCTTCCAAACCTTCCTGACCGATGAACTTCTGACCACGCCCAATGTGGAAAGCGTCAAGACGTCATTGGTTATTCAGGAAGCCAAGGATGCCCCCGGTATCCCGTTTGACATTATGGAAGAGCGTCTGGCGAAGTCCGCCTGACGCCTGACCCCTGACGAAGCTGTTGACCTTGAACCGTTGCGTTTTAAGCGGCCGCGTCGCGATCTGGCGCGCGCGGGTGGGCGAGCGGGCCGAAATCCGACACATGGGCGATATGCGGGAACATGGACAGGAACAGATCGCGCAAGCTGTATGAGACATCGCGTATCGCCTGCCCGCCAGGGTGAAACGTTTCGCAATCCAAGCCACCGGCCCAAATGACCGCGTGCCGCTCTAGCACAAGATGGAACAACTGGACTGACGTGGGTGGCGAGATCTCGATCACGTTCACCCCGTCAACAAAATCTGCGGCAGGTGACAGAACGCGGGCTGGCCCGATCTGGCTGCGCATGTCTGGAGGCGTCTGCAATACGCGGGCTGACGGGCCAAGCGTTACAAACATTTCTGGTCGCCCCATCCCGAACGCGTCCGCCATGATCCGCACAAGTGACGTTTGATACCCCGCATCGGCTGGTACAAACTGTCCTGTTCCAATCCACATCAGCTTGGCAGGGCTGCCCGACTTGGTGCTGATCAAATCCCCAGGTTGCAAATCCTCGACCGCAACCTCACCGTCCGGTGTCTGAATTAACGTCCCGCGCGCAAACGCAGAAAAAGCGCTCTCGAAAAGAGGAATAGCAGGTACTTTAACCTGCGCTATGTGTTGCGCACCGTCCGAGCGCAAGGCTGCGATCTCGTAGCTACGATGCGGCAAGCGCGTATGGACTGGCTCTGGTTGAACGCGGCGCTCACTCCGAGAGGAGGGTACCCGCACGGGAGAGGATGAAAGATACGGCAAATCCGCCAATCCGGCGGAGGAAGAGGGGGATATACCCATGTGAACACCTGGCAGCGGTTGGTCACATCTGCGCTGGCCCCCACCAGCAACGTCAGAGAGACGTATTGTTTCGATTGCTCGGAGTATCCGTGCACTGCGCCGTTTCCGTCAAGCTTTCTGGAACGTTACCAAGTGTTAACAATCCAATTCCACATACAGCCCCGGTTTGTTTCCAAATCAGCAGACAAACTGGCCACAATTCCTGGTGGAATTTGCGGAATTTAAGGCAAAATGGTCAAATCAAACGGTCGGCAAGGGAAAGAATCAAGGCGCCTAAACGCCGGCAACACCTTCCCGCATCCAGCTTTGCAGCGCGGCAATCGAATGCTCTGACATGACCCCGCATTTGGGGTCCAGCACCAGCGGCCCCGGCACGTAACCGCGCGAGCCAAGCCCGCGCTGCACCGATTCCACCAGCGTGATATCTTCGGCGACCGTCGTTTCCAGATCCTGCTGCGCCAGCTTACGGATCGCGTCTTCATTCGCGCCATCAAACGTGTACCAGCCGCGCCAGACCACCACGCGCCCCGCATCCACCGCGCGCCAGTGATAGGTGTTCAGCACATTGCCCGGATAGACCTGAAAGCTAACCATCGGCCACAGGAACCAACTGGAGTACTGGTCGTAATGCGCCATGCCCGAGTGGATATCATAGGTCATGTCCTCAAGGCTCTGACACTCGGTCGTGTGGCGCAAGCAGTATCCCTGAGGCTGGATGTCATAGGTTTCCGGCTTCACCACACCCTGTGCAAAAGTCGGGTGGTTGAGCGAGCAGTGATAGCATTCAGAGTAATTCTCGACCGAGACCTTCCAATTGCACTTTTCCGGGATTTCGTTCCACAGCAGCGGGCGCAGATCGCGGAAATGCGGCACCCATTCCTCTAACTCGGCTCGCGCGCCCGGAAACCAATCGTCCATCGGTGCGGCATCCGGGTCGAGGTTTACAAAGACGAATCCCAGAAACTCTTCCGTGCGCACTTCGGTCAGGCAGACGGTGGAGGTGTCGAGGTTCATCGCCTTCAGATTTGGCCCGGCCCGCAATTGCCCGGTCAACTCATAGGTCCATGCATGGTACGGACAGACCACCACCCGCGTGACCCCTTGCCCCTCTACAAGCTGATGCGCCCGGTGCTGGCAGACATTGTAAAAGGTGCGGATCACGCCATCGCGCCCGCGGATGCAGAACAGGCTTTCGCCAGCGATTTCAAAGCTATGATAGGCACCGAGCTCGGCAACCTCACTTGCATGGCAGGCCATCTGCCATGTCCGCGCCAGCAGCCCACTGGTCTCCGCCTCGAAGATCGCCGGGTCGGTGTAATAGCGCCCTTCGAGGGACCGCAATGGTTCAGTCATACCGTTATCCGCTCAATTTGGCACATACGTACCGTTTTTCGTTGACGACGGTACATATGTGCGCCATTCCTGCCAAGAGGAAAAATCTGTCCCATTTGCAAGAGGGGTTGGCATGTCTGTTCCATCACACGCGCGGGT
>CAZPXE010000377.1:0-3958 GCA_964590545.1 uncultured Rhodobacterales bacterium
ACCGCGACATCGGCCGCTTCTGCGGCTTTCAGAATACCGTCGATATTCGCGCGGGCCACTTCGGGCGCGATCCCGCGCAGCAAGTCATTGCCCCCCAACGCCACAATCATGGCGTCCACGTCCGGTGTCAGTGTCCAGGCCACACGCGACAGACCGCCCGCCGTTGTATCGCCAGACACACCTGCATTAATCACGGTCACATCCGCCCCGGCCTCAGCCAGCCAGCCGCGCAATTGCGGCACAAACCCGTCCTGTTCCGGCAAGCCGTAGCCTTGGGTCAGACTGTCCCCCAACGCCGCGATCACAACCGGCTCCGCCGCCGCGTTGCCCGCTGCCCACAGCCCCGATATCACGACAATTGTGCTGATCGCCCCGCGCACTACCTTGTGCATTGTGATCCTGCCTCCATATCCACACGTAACCCTAGCCAAAAAGGCCGCTTGCGATGTCCAATCCCGTCCTCTCCCTTCAAGATGCGCAGCTTTCGCTGGATGGCAATGCCGGAAGGGTGGATATTTTGCACGGTATCTCACTGGATGTGCGGGCAGGCGAGACGCTGGCGCTCGTCGGTCCCTCTGGTTCCGGCAAATCCTCGCTGCTGATGCTGATGGGCGGGCTGGAACGGGTAACAGGCGGCGCCGTGCACGCGCTGGGGCAAGACCTGACGGCCATGTCCGAAGATGATCTGGCCCGCTTCCGGCGTGACAATATGGGCGTTGTATTCCAGAGCTTTCACCTGATCCCGACCATGACCGCGCTGGAAAATGTCGCGACCCCGCTCGAACTTGCGGGCCACAAGGATGCCTTCGCCCGCGCCGAAGCCGAGCTTGAAGCGGTCGGCCTTGCCCATCGCGCCGGGCACTACCCCGCGCAGATGTCCGGGGGCGAACAACAGCGCGTCGCGCTCGCCCGCGCCGCTGCGCCGCGCCCGAAACTGCTTCTGGCGGATGAGCCGACAGGCAATCTTGACGGCACCAATGGCGAGGCGATCATGGACCTGCTCTTTGGCCTGCGCGACCGCCACGGCGCGACGCTGGTGCTCGTGACCCACGCGCCCGCTCTTGCGGCCCGGTGCGACCGTGTGATCGGCTTGCGCGACGGACGGCTCGACAGTGAACAGGTGGCGGAGGCCGCAGAATGAGCCTTGCCCTCTCGGCGCGCCTTGCCCGCCGCGAATTGCGCGGAGGTCTGAGCGGTTTCCGCATCTTTCTGGCCTGCCTTGCCCTTGGCGTAGCCGCGATTGCCGCCGTCGGCTCGGTCCGCGCTTCCATCGAAGCGGGATTGGAGCGGGAAGGCGCGGCGATCCTCGGCGGCGATGCCGAGATGGACTTTACCTATCGCTTCGCCACGGATGAAGAGCGCGCTTGGATGGAAACCCGCGCCGAGCGCGTGTCCGAAATAGCCGATTTTCGCTCCATGGCCGTGGTTGATACCGGGGAACAGGTCGAACGTGGCCTCACGCAGGTCAAAGCCGTCGATGACCTTTATCCGCTGATTGGCACGGTTGCGCTGGAGCCCGAAATGCCGTTGGCTGACGCGCTGGCAGGTCAGGGTGCGGTGATGGAACGCGTGCTGATGGACCGCCTCGGCCTGCAAATCGGCGACACCTTCGCCCTCGGCACTCAAAGCTTCACCCTGCGCGCCGCATTGGACCGCGAGCCCGACAGCGCAGCGGGCGGTTTCGGCCTCGGCCCCCGCACCATTGTCCGCACAGATGCGCTCGAAGGCGCGGGCCTGCTCGCCCCCGGCACGCTGTTCAACACCAAATACCGCCTCGATTTCCCCGATGGCACGGACCTGGCCGAAGCCGCAACGGACGCCGACGACCGCTATGCCAATGCTGGCATGCGCTGGACCGACGCCCGAAACGGCGCGCCGGGCGTGGCCGAATTTGTAGAACGTCTCGGCGCGTTCCTGATCCTCGTGGGTCTGTCGGGGCTGGCCGTGGGCGGCGTTGGCGTGTCGGCTGCGGTGCGGGCCTATATCGCGGGCAAAACCTCCGTTATCGCCACGCTGCGCACTCTGGGCGCTGACCGAGCGACCCTGTTCCAAACCTATTTCCTGCAAATCGGCGTGCTCTCGCTGCTTGGCATCGCCATCGGCCTTGTCCTTGGCGCGCTGGCCCCCCTGCTGCTGGCCCCCCTGATCGAAGCGCGCCTGCCGATCCCGGCGGCCTTCGCGATCTATCCCGCGCCACTGTTTGAGTCCGCGATTTATGGCCTGCTCACCGCCTTCCTCTTCACGCTCTGGCCCCTTGCCCGCACAGAAGAGGTGCGCGCCGCGACCCTGTTCCGCGATGCGCTCTCTACCGCGCGGCTGCTGCCTGCGCCGCGCTACCTGCTGGCCTCTGCACTGGCCCTCGCGGCCCTGCTCGGCGCAGCAAGCTGGTTTTCTGGCACCGTCCGCCTGACCCTTTGGACCGCGGGTGGCATCGCGGGCGCACTTGTGCTTCTGGTCTTCGCTGCGCTGGCGATCCGCGCAACCTCCAAACGCCTTGCCCCACGCCTCAAAGGTCGTCCTGTCTGGCGCTGGGCGCTCTCGGCCATCGCTGGCCCACGCGAAGGGGCAACCTCGGTGGTGCTCTCGCTCGGCCTCGGCCTGTCGGTGCTGGCGGCGGTGGGTCAGATCGACGGCAATTTGCGGCAAGCCATCTCTGGCAATCTGCCTGACGTGGCCCCGTCCTATTTCTTCGTCGACATTCAGAAAGACCAAATGCCGGGCTACCGCGAGCGGCTGGTCAATGATCCCGCCGTCAGCCGTGTCGATAGCGCGCCGATGCTGCGCGGCATCATCACCCAGATCAACGGTGTGCCCGCGCAAGAGTTTGCGCCCGGCCACTGGGTCCTCGAAGGCGACCGGGGCGTGACCTATTCCGAAGCGATGCCCGACAATACACGCCTGACAGCGGGCGATTGGTGGGCAGCGGATTATGACGGCCCGCCGCTGATCTCCTTCGCCGCCGAAGAGGCCGAAGAAATGGGCCTGAAACTTGGCGACGTGATGACGATCAACATCCTTGGCCGCGACATCACTGGCACCATCGCGTCCTTCCGTGAGGTGGATTTTTCCACCGCCGGGATCGGCTTCATCCTGTCCATGAACCCCGCCGCACTGGCTGGCGCGCCGCATAGCTTCATCTCAACCGTCTATGCCGAGCCGGACGCCGAAGCCCAAATCCTGCGCGACCTTGCTGGCCAATATCCCAACATCACCGCGATCCGGGTGCGCGACGCGATTGACCGGGTGGCCGATGTGCTCTCTGGCCTCGCGGCGGCCACGTCTTACGGCGCGGCGGCGACCCTGCTCACAGGTTTCCTCGTGCTGATCGGCGCGGCGGCGGCAGGCACAGGCGCACGGACCTATGAGGCCGCTGTGCTCAAGACACTCGGCGCGACCCGCCAGCGCATCCTGCTCAGCTTTGCCCTACGTGCCGCACTTCTCGGGGCCTGCGCCGGGGCCGTGGCGCTGATGGCGGGGATTCTGGGCGGCTGGGCGGTCAGCTACTACATCCTCGACACGGATTTCACCGTGATCTGGGGCAACGCATTCGCCATCGTTTTGGGCGGGGTTCTGGCGACTTTGCTCGCGGGCCTTGCATTCGCATGGGGGCCTCTGGCAGCCCGCCCGGCCAGCGTGTTAAGAGCGCGCGAGTAATCACCGCGCCTGCCCAACCTGCCAAGGAATCCCCATGCCCGAAACGCTGCCGATGCCCGTCACGGCCCCGTTTTCCCGCGCCCAACGCGCCAGCCTGCTGAACCTCGTGATCCGCGCCGCCGATGCCGAGATCATGCCCCGCTTCCGCGCCCTCGATGCAGGTGACATCAACACCAAATCCGGGGCGATGGACCTTGTGACCGTGGCCGACACGGCCGCCGAGGCGATGATCGCTCGCGGCCTGCAACGCGCCTTCCCCCATGCGGTGATCGTCGGCGAAGAAGCCGCCGAAACCCAAGCAGAC
>CAZPXE010000378.1:0-3933 GCA_964590545.1 uncultured Rhodobacterales bacterium
CCGAGCCGGGGCTGTGCGGGGCGAAATACGCCATGTCGCGGCTGGGGCTGTGCTCAGACGAGGTGCGCTTGCCGCTGACGACGCTGTCGGATGAGACGAAGGCGTTGGTGGATGATGGGCTGCGTCATGCGGGGCTGCTGAACTAAGCACGCACCTAATAATTCCGCAGACTTTCAAAATCTGCGCAGCCCCACTGATTTTGCAAAATCAGTGGGGTTTTTCATTATTCGACGCGCGCAGCTTCATAGGCGAGCATGGCGCGTTTCATCGGCAGTCCCCAGTGATAGCCGCCCAGCGCACCGGATTTGCGCAGGGCGCGGTGGCAGGGGATGAGCCAGCTAACCGGGTTGCGGCCCACAGCAGTTCCGACGGCGCGCACCGCGCGCGGGGAGCCGATGGAGCCTGCAATTTCGGAATACGTTGTGACATGGCCCGAAGGGATACGCAGCAAAGCCTCCCACACTTTGATCTGGAACGGCGCGCCGATCAGGTGCAACGCGGCTTCGCCTTTCTGCGCGAAGGCGGCGTCGGCCCATTTGGACACGGCATTTGCGTCTTGCACATAGGTGGCGGCGGGCCAACGGGCGGTCATATCCTCCCACGCCCACTCGCGGCCAAACTCCGCCGAAAAGGCCATGCCGCAGATGCCTTTCTCGGTCGCCATCACCAGCGCCTCGCCGAAAGGGCTTTCGAGCCAGCCGTATTTGATCGTCAGGCCCGCACCTTTGCGGGCGAACTCGCCCGGGCTCATCGCCTCCCAACGCAAGAATAAGTCATGCAGCCGCCCTGTGCCCGACAAGCCCGCAGCCATAGAGGCTTCCAGCGTCGTGAACCGCTCGGCCAGCACAGCCTTGGCATGGCCAAGCGCGAGATACTGTTGGTAGCGCTTTGGTGAAACGCCAACCCAAGCCGAGAACACCCGTTGGAAATGCGCGGGGCTCATGCCCATCTGCGCGGCGATCTCGTCCAGTGATAGCGGCCCTTCGGCCCCGTCGATCAGATCAATGGCGCGGCGAATGACGTTGTAGTGATATGTTTGGCTCTGTTCCATGCCCGGACCTTACGCAGCCCGCCCACCCCGCGCGACCCGATTGTTGCGGGTTCGCGCTGCCCTGTTGCACCTGCCACAATTTCCGCGATAACTCGGCGCATGGCAAAAACAGCACCCAAACCCAAACCGCCCAAGGCCCCGAAAGCGGCCAAACAACTCGACTATATGACCCTGCGCGAGATTTTCTCGCGGTTTCAGGCGGCAGAGCCGGAGCCGAAGGGCGAGTTGGAGCATGTGAATGTCTACACTTTGGTGGTGGCCGTGGCGCTGTCGGCGCAGGCGACCGATGCGGGTGTGAACAAAGCGACACGGGAGTTGTTCAAGATCGCGGACACGCCCCAGAAGATGGTCGATCTGGGGCTTGAGGGGCTGACGGAGCACATCAAGACCATTGGTCTGTTCCGCCAGAAGGCCAAGAACGTGATGAAGCTAAGCCAGATCCTTGTGGATGAGTATGATGGCGCGGTGCCGAACTCGCGCGCGGCGCTGCAATCACTGCCGGGGGTCGGGCGCAAGACGGCCAATGTGGTGCTGAACATGTGGTGGCAGCAGCCCGCCCAAGCCGTCGACACGCATATCTTCCGCGTTGGCAACCGCACCGGAATTGCGCCGGGCAAGACAGTCGACATTGTCGAGCGCGCGGTTGAGGACAATATTCCAGCCGATTTCCAACTCCATGCACACCATTGGTTAATCCTGCATGGCCGATACATCTGCGTGGCGCGCAAGCCCAAATGCGGCGCGTGCGTGATACGCGACCTTTGCCCCTTCGAGGAGAAGACTGAATGACCAAATACAAACTCGTCGGGATCGGCAATGCCGTGGTGGACGTGATCAGCCATGCCGATGACAGCTTTCTGGACCTGATGGGGATCGAAAAGGGCATCATGCAACTGGTCGAACAAGACCGGAGCGAGGTTCTTTACGCCGCCATGACGGATCGGCTGCAAACGCCCGGCGGCGCGGTTGCGAACACGATTGCCGGGGTTGGGGCGTTGGGCCTGCCCACGGCGTTCATTGGCCGGGTGCATGATGATGCCTTGGGGCGGTTTTACGCGGATGCCATGACCGATGATGGCATTGATTTCGTGAACGCACCCGTGCCGGGTGGTGAATTGCCAACCTCACGCTCGATGATCTTTGTCTCCCCGGATGGGGAGCGGTCGATGAACACCTATTTGGGCATTTCATCTGAACTTGGCTCGGATGATGTATCCGGTGACGTGTCATCGCAGGCCGAGCTTATGTTCCTCGAAGGCTATCTGTTCGACAAGGACAAGGGGAAGGAGGCCTTCCGCAAAGCCTCGCGCGCGACACGGGCCGCAGGCGGCAAGGCGGGCATCGCCATTTCTGATCCGTTCTGCGTCGAGCGGCACCGCGCTGACTTTCTGGACATGATCGGGAACGAGCTCGACTATGTGATCGGCAACGAGCATGAGGTGAAATCCCTGTTCGAAACCGATGATCTGGAAGCGGCGATGGCCAAGACGGCCGCGATGATCCCCCTGCTGGTCTGCACCCGTTCTGACGACGGTGTGACCATTATCGGGGATGGCAATCGGCATGATCTGCCGGTGACGCCCATCACTCCGGTCGATGCGACGGGCGCGGGCGATCAGTTCGCCGCCGGATTCCTGTATGGTCTGGCCACGGGCCGCGATCTGGAGACGTGCGGCAAGATGGGGAACGTGTGCGCAGCGGAGGTCATCAGCCATGTGGGCCCACGCCCTGAAGCGGATATCATGGCCCGGTTCAAGCAAGTCGGATTGGTCTGATGGCCCTGCCCGACGGCTTTTACGACGTGCCTGCGGGCAAAATCGCAATGGTCGTCACGCATCTGGAAATGCGCGCGCCAGCCGCCCTGCGCGGCGCTGCCTTGCCCGAGGGGCTGAGTTTCAAACCGCTGCCGCGTGATTTGGCCACCTATCGCGATGTGTTCCAGCGGGTCGGGCAGGATTGGCTGTGGTTCGGGCGATTGGAAATGGAGGATGACGAGTTGTCCGGCATCCTTAACGATCCGAAAGTCACCTATCATACACTGGAAAAGGACGGGCAGCCCGAAGCTTTGCTGGAATTGGACTTTCGCACGGATGGCGCGTGCGAGTTGGCTTACTTCGGGTTGACGGAGGCGCTGATCGGCACAGGCGCCGGGGCGTTCCTGATGGATCAGGCGATCCGCTTGGCATGGGCTAAGGGGGTGGAGCGGTTCCACGTCCATACCTGCACGCTCGATAGCCCGCAGGCGCTTGGGTTCTATGTCCGGTCTGGATTTACACCCTATCGGCGGCAGATTGAGGTGGCGGATGATCCGCGCTTGAAAGGTCTGCACGGGGCCGACGTCGCAGCTTGGATGCCAAAGATCTAAGCGGCGTTGCGCGTCACGTTTTGGCCCGCAGGTCCATCATCAGATAGATATTATTCTCGGCGAACACGTCCCGGTTTCGGGTCTGCTGGTTCAGCCGCTGGTCAAGCCGGGCGCGTTTGCGTTCATTCAGAAGCGCGCGCAGCACTTTGTCGAGCATCCAGCGCAGCTTGGGTTTATGAGCCTGAAGGTCGTCATCCACGCGGGTCAGCGCGTAACCGAGCACGTTGAACAGGCCCTGCTCGATCTCGACCGAGGGGGCCGTTGCGGCGGTGATGTCTTCTTCGCTGATCACGTCGATGGGCCATGCGGCCAGCTTTTCGCGGAACATGGCAATCGGGTGGCCACCGCCAACCGTGGACTTACCCTTCGCAATAGAGAAGTCTTCGGACCGGAAGCAGTCGGAGATGATGATTTGCCCACCCGGCTTCAACAAGTCCAGACACCGCGGCACGCCCTTGTCGAGTGGGATATATTGGTAGCTTTCCGAGAAGAGGCAGAGGTCGAAGTCGCCGGGGCC
>CAZPXE010000379.1:0-3933 GCA_964590545.1 uncultured Rhodobacterales bacterium
TTCAACTGCCACCTTAAGTCCAAACTGGGCGAGTTTGTTCGACCCGAAGATGGCGGACCCGCGCCTCAGGCGGACCTGACCGCCTATGACCCGGTGGGCCGCGCAGTGGGCGCGATGCGCGCGGCTCTGCGGCGGATGGGAGAGGCGGTCGTGCTGCGCGACGCGATCGTAGCCGAGCTGGACCAAGGCCACCCGGTTATGGTGCTGGGCGATTTCAACGATGGCGAACATGCGGTCAGTTCCGAGATTATCTCGGGCGAGGTCCCGTTCAAGAATTACTCATGGATGCTGCGCCACGATGCGTCCCATCCCAATGATCGCTACACGCGCGAGGAAAATGCGCAGATCACGGAGGCGGTCGAGGCGGTGCGGCTGCACTCGGCTGAAAAGCTGTTTGTCAAAAAATCCCTGCGCGACATGGTCTATACATCTGCCTTCGGCGGCACGTTCGAAAGCATCGACCAGATTTACATGTCGCGCCACTTCCTGCCGGGATGGGAGGGCAGCCTTGGCGAGATGGCCTATTTCAGCGTGCTGAACGACCACTTGACCGATGGCAGCCACCCCGAAGCGCCTTATAACAAGCTCGCCTCGGATCACGGACAGATCATGGCGCATTTCAATCTGGAGTGACGGCGGGCGCGGCGGAACCGCATCTCACCAATTGAAAGGCATGAGGCGCAGCTTGGCTGCGCCCTGCCCATTGCGGTCCGGCGCGCGACGACTTATCCCGGCAACAAGCAATTAGGAGAGCAGCAATGAACCTCGCAGATTTGGGCGATGTGCGCCTGCATTATCGGATTGATGGGCCGGAGGATGGCGCGCCTGTGGTCCTTGCCAACTCGCTTGGGACCGATATGCGGCTGTGGGACCCGATCCTGCCGCTGCTGCCCGCGGGTCTGCGCATCCTGCGGTACGACAAGCGCGGGCATGGGCTGTCCTCCTGTCCGCCTGCGCCCTACACAATGGGTCAACTGGTGGGCGACGCCGAAAAGCTGATGGATATGCACGGGTTCAAAGACGCGCTGTTTGTGGGCCTGTCGATTGGCGGGCTGATCGCGCAAGGGCTGGCGGCCAAGCGGCTTGACCTGATCCGAGCGGTCGTTCTTTCGAACACCGGGGCGAAGATCGGCACACGCGATATGTGGGACGAGCGCATCGCCGCCGTGAATGAAGGCGGGATCGAAAGCCTCGCCGACGCTGTGATGGAACGGTGGTTCGCCAAACAGTTCTGCGCCACGCCTGAGTTGGAATTGTGGCGTAACATGTTGGTGCAACAGTCAAAAGCAGGCTACACAGGCTGCTCGGCGGCTATCTCTGGCAGCGATTTCTTCAGCACCACCGCCGCGCTGCGCCTGCCTTGTCTGGGGATTGCGGGCAACGAGGATGGCTCCACCCCGCCAGATCTGGTGCGCGAGACTGCCGAGTTGGTGCCGGGTGCGAAATTCCACCTGATCCGCAAAGCGGGCCACCTGCCTTGTGTCGAGCAGCCCGAAGAATACGCCGCCGTGCTGACCGATTTCATCAAAGCAACTGGGCATATCTAAGTGGCAGGGTCGGTTTATGATCAGGCCCATCTGACGGGGCTGTTTGACGCCGGCGAGGTGGCGCGGCTTTTCACCGCCTCCGCCGATGTGCGGGCGATGATGGTTGCCGAAGGCACACTGGCCAAGGTGCAGGGCGCTGCGGGCGTGATCCCCGAAGTGTCTGCGGCAGCGATCCACCGCGCCTCGCTGGAATTGCAGATCGATCCCGGCGCATTGGCGGGCCCGACTGCGCAGAACGGCGTTTGCGTGCCCGCGCTCGTGGCCGCGTTTCGCGAGTTGATGCAGGCCCCGGAGCACGCGCAGTTTATCCACTGGGGCGCAACCTCGCAGGATATCATCGACACCAGCCTGATGCTGCGCCTGCGCCAAACCTGCGCGCTGATTGCCGAAGATCTGGACCGTTGCCTGAGCGCCCTCGCCGATCTGGCTGAGGCCCATGCCGAAACTCCAATGGCCGCCCGCACCTATGGCCAGCATGCCGCGCCGACAGGGTTCGGAGCGGTGGTGGCAAGCTGGGGCTGGCCATTGATTGCAGCGCGCAAGGCACTGTCTGCGCTGGAATTTCCCGCCTCTCTGTCTGGCGCGGTTGGCACCGGAGCGGCACTAGGGCCAAACCCGGCGGCGCTGCGCACAGCCTACGCTGAAGGGCTGAAACTGAGCGATCCGGGCCGCTCGTGGCACACAGACCGGACACCCGTGCTGGAGATTGCGACCGCTCTGAGCACGCTTACCACCGCGCTCGGGAAGATGGCCGAAGACCTGATTGGCCTGACCGCCTCGGATGTGGGTGAGTTGCGCCTTGGCGCGGCGGGGGCGTCCTCGACCATGCCGCAAAAGCAGAACCCGGTTGGGCCGTCGACCCTGCTGGCGCTGGCGCGGGTCGGCCAAGGGTTGGAACAGACGTTGAATGGTGCGGCGATGCACCGATTCCAGCGGGACGGGGCGGCGTGGTTCAGCGAATGGATGGTGCTGCCACAGATCGTGCTGGGCGCGGCCAGTGCCGCAAAACTGGGCGCATCGCTGGCCGGGCAGATCACCCCGAACACCGACACCATGCGCGCGGTGCTGACAGGAGACGGGCTTCTCTTTGCCGAAACGCTCACCTTTGCGTTGGCGCGCGAGATGCCCCGGCCTGAGGCCGCCGCGCAGGTCAAAGCGCTGGCGGGCGAGGTGCGGGAGACGGGACGTCCCCTGCCCGAGCTTGCCCGCGCAAAATGGCCGGACTTGCCAGAGGATTTGTTCACACCTGAAAACACCCTTGGTACCGCCATCGCCGATGCGCGGGGCTTTGCACGGGCAGTGCGCGGGTGAATAAGGCCGTCCTCTTCGTCGTCCTCACGGTGATGATCGACGCGATTGGGATCGGCCTGATTATCCCCGTTCTGCCCACGCTGGTAGAGGAAGTCGGCGGCGGTTCCATCGCGGCGACGGCGATCTGGCTGGGGGTGCTGTCCTCCTCCTTCTCGCTGATGCAGTTCCTCTTTGGCCCGCTGCTGGGCAACCTCTCCGACCGCTATGGGCGACGGCCTATCCTGCTGACATCGCTGATTATTCTAAGCGTCGATTACGTGATCATGGCCCTTGCCGCGTCCATTTGGATCTTGCTGGCAGGGCGCATTGTGGCCGGGATCACGGCGGCGACAAACTCCACCGCCAACGCCTATATGGCCGATATCTCCGCCCCGCATGAGAAGGCGGCACGGTTCGGCCTGATCGGCGCGGCTTTTGGCATCGGCTTCGTGATCGGCCCGATTTTGGGCGGTGTACTGGCGGGCTTTGGCACCCGTGCGCCGTTCTGGGCAGCGGCCTTCCTCGCGGCGGCCAATGCCACCTTCGGCTGGCTGGTACTGAAAGAAACCGTCGATGACCGCATCCGCCGCGCCTTTGACTGGCGGCGCGCGAACCCGCTGGGCGCGTTCAGCACGCTGGCCAAATTGCCCGGGCTGGGCGGGTTGATGCTGGTCTACTTCCTCTATCAGGTGGCCTTTGCGTCCTACTCCACGGTCTGGGCGATCTATACCGGCACGCGGTTTGACTGGTCCGAGCAGATGATCGGCCTTAGCCTTGGGGTCTTCGGGATTTCCTTCGCCATCGTCTCTGCCGCGCTGATCCGCCCCGCCCTGCGCTGGCTGGGCGAGCGGGGCTGTGTCGTTTATGGCCATATCGGCGATGTGATGATTTTCGGGCTGATCGGGTCGATCAGTTCCGGCTTCTGGCTGCTGATGCTAACCCCTCTGGCGGCCCTGCCGGGCGTGATCACACCCGCCCTGCAAGGAATGATGTCGAAGATGGTCGGCGATGATCAACAGGGCGAGTTGCAAGGGGCTCTTACCTCGATCGCCGCCATCGCGATGATCCCCGCGCCGATGATCATGACCAGCGTATT
>CAZPXE010000380.1:0-3929 GCA_964590545.1 uncultured Rhodobacterales bacterium
TTTTCGGGGCAGAACTACTTCCCCGATGGCATGGCACGCCCCGACTTCTATCAACCGGTCGAGCGGGGGTTTGAGCGGGACTTGGCCAAGCGTGTCGCCTATTTCAAAAAGCTGCGCGATCAGCGCGGCAGTTGACATTTGCCCGCCCGAAGATCACACGGCGCGACATGACGATCCTGCAAATAGCCATAGGTGGCGCGCTTGGCGCTGTGTTGCGATATCTGTGCGTAAGCGCAGTGGCGTTCCCGTTCGGAACAGCGCTGGTCAATGTGCTGGGCTGTTTTGTGATGGGGCTGGCGCTCGTGTGGCTGATGGAAAGCGGCACGGATCACGCACGGTTTGCGCCGCTGGTGATGACGGGGCTGCTGGGCGGGTTCACGACCTTCTCGGCCTTTTCGCTCGACACGCTGCGGCTGTTTGAGGCGGGGCAGGTTGGGACGGCGGCGGCCTATGTGCTGGGCACTGTGGCGTTGTGTCTGGTCGGCGTGGTGGTTGGCGCGTTGCTTGCGCGGGGGATGGTGGCATGAGTGGAGTTCAGACCCTGACCGTGGCAGAGGGCGAAGGCGTGCAGCGGCTGGACCGCTGGCTCAAACGGCAGTTTCCACAACTCAGCCAAGGGCGGATCGAAAAGATGTGCCGCAAGGGTGAGTGCCGGGTTGATGGTGGCCGGGTCAAACCTGCAACGCGGATCGAAGAGGGGCAATCTGTGCGCGTGCCGCCGATCCCGGATGGGGCCGCGCCGGTGGTGGAGCGGCCAAAGGTCTCGAATGCTGACGCGGCGATGATCCGCAATTGCGTGATCTATCAGGATGATCATGTGATTGCGCTGAACAAGCCCGCCGGCCTACCGGTGCAGGGTGGCAGCGGGCAGGCGCGGCATGTGGACGGGCTGGCCGAGGCGCTGCGCTATGATTACGACGAGAAGCCTCGGTTGGTGCATCGGCTGGATAAGGATACGTCCGGCGTGTTGCTGCTTGCGCGGACGAGGGCCGCAGCGCAGGCGCTGACAGCAGCGATGCGGCACCGCAATACGCGCAAGATTTACTGGGCTTTGGTCGGCGGCGTGCCGACGCCTTACTTGGGCGAGATCAAATACGGGCTGCTCAAGGCCCCCGGCCATGGGCGCGGCGGCGAGAATGAAAAGATGCGGGCCGTGCATCCGCGCGATGTGGAAAGCACGCCCGGCGCGAAGCGGGCGCATACGCTCTATGCAACGCTCTACCGAGTCGCATCGCGCGCGGCGTGGGTGGCGATGGAGCCGGTGACGGGCCGCACGCATCAGTTGCGCGCGCATATGGCCGAGATTGGGCATCCGATCATTGGCGATGGGAAGTATGGCGGCTCAGGTCAGGAAAATCTGGGCGATGGCTGGGGCGCGCAGCTTGGCGGGATCATCTCCAAAAAGCTGCACCTGCACGCGCGGACACTGGGTTTTGCGCATCCCGAGACGGGCGAGCCTGTCGTGATCCACGCTGAATTGCCGGATCACATGGCTGACAGCTGGAATACGCTCGGCTGGGAGCCGTCTTTTGCCGATGAAGACCCGTTCGAGAGCCTGAGATGAGCCTGAAACTGGTGGTGTTTGATGTGGACGGCACGCTCGTTGACAGTCAGATACATATTGTCGGCTCAATGACGGCTGCGTTTGAGGGAGTGGGCCTGACCCCGCCTGACCGCGTGGCAATCCTGAGCATTGTGGGCCTATCTTTGCCTGTTGCGATGGCGCAGCTTGTTCCGTCCGCCGAACCAAACACGCGCGCCGCGTTGGTCGAAGGCTACAAACACGCCTATTCCGAGTTGCGGGCGCAGGCAGGCAGCGCGGCATGCTCGCCGCTCTATCCCGGCGCGCTGGAGGCGCTTGAGGCGTTGCATGCGGTGCCGGAGGTGCTGCTGGGTGTGGCGACGGGGAAATCACGGCGAGGGCTGGATATTCTGCTGAAAGATCAGGGGTTACGGCGGTTCTTTGTCACCGATCACTGCGCCGATGATCATCCTTCAAAACCGCACCCGTCGATGCTGATGTCTTGTCTGGCCGAGGCAGGTGTTGCGCCAGCGGACGCGATTATGGTGGGCGATACCAGCTTCGATATGGACATGGCCCGCGCCGCTGGGATGCGCGGGCTTGGCGTTGCGTGGGGGTATCACGCGCCGGATCAGATCAGGGCAGACCGGGTCGTTACGGAATTTGCACAGGTGCCGGGTGCGGCGTTTGAGATGCTGGGAGTAAGCCCATGAGCGAATGGACAATGAAGCGCTTCTGGACAAAAGCGGCCGCAAAGGCAGAAGGTGAGGCATGGACGATCACGCTCGATGGGCGCGGAGTGCGCACCCCTTCTAAAGCCTTGCTGACAGTGCCGACTCAGGCCCTGGCAGATGCGATTGCCGCTGAATGGGACGCGCAGGACAAGGAGATTGATCCTAACTCCATGCCCTTAACCCGGCTCGCGAACTCGGCGCAGGACAAGGTGGCGGTGCAGCATGGGGCGGTCGCGGACATGCTGGCGGACTATGGCGGCAGCGATTTGCTGTGTTACCGCGCACAGATGCCAGAGGCGCTGATTGCGCGGCAGGCGCAAGCGTGGGATCCGCTGCTAGATTGGGCCCGCGAAACGCATGGGATCGCGTTAGAGGTGCAGGCTGGCTTGATGCCAAAACTTCAATCTGATCAGTCACTTCTAAAAATGTCAGAGCTGACACACGCGCTGCCTGCGCCTATTCTGACCGGCTTCCACGAGTTTGTGACCTTGTCTGGCTCTTGGGTCATCGCCTACGCCACATTGACCGGGTGTAAATCTCCGGAAGCCTTATGGGACATCGCCCTTCTCGACGAGATTTGGCAAGAAGAACAATGGGGCGTTGATGAAGAGGCGCAAGAGGCGCGCCAGGTCAAGAAAGAGGCATTCTTGACCGCAGATCGCTTCGTTCGGCTGTGTGAAAGCTGACGCAAGGGCACGGCGCATTTTTCGGCAAAATCTCAAGTTTTGTGCACTCGAAATCGGGACTCTGCTTGACGACAGGGCGAGAATACGCACAAAATCGCAGCCATCCTGCGGCTGCACGTCGCGGGCAACGCAAATCCGATCTAATTCGGACCGGGAGAGTCGCCGCAAAAAGCGGCGATAAAATCAGGAAGAGGTAAACATGAAAAAATCCGTACTTTTTGGCGCGATGACCATTGCAGGTCTGGCCGCTGGCGCTGCGGCTGCTGGCACGCTGGATGATGTGAAGGCCCGCGGCACGCTGAACTGCGGCGTGTCCACAGGTCTGGTTGGCTTCGCTGCGCCGAACGCGAGCGGCGAGTGGGAAGGCTTCGACGTATCGGTCTGCCGCGCGGTTGCTGCCGCGGTTCTGGGTGACGGCAACGCGGTTGAATTCGTTCCCACCACCGGCAAAACGCGCTTCACCGCGCTGGCGTCCGGCGAAGTCGACATGTTGGCGCGTAACACCACATGGACCTTCAGCCGCGACGTGGACCTGAAGTTTGAATTTGTGGGCGTCAACTACTACGACGGTCAGGGCTTTATGGTTCCCAAAGAGCTGGGCGTGGGCTCCGCCAAGGATCTGGACGGCGCGACTGTCTGCATCCAGACCGGCACCACCACAGAGCTGAACCTGGCGGATTTCTTCCGCTCCAACAACATCAGCTATGAGCCGGTTCCGATCGAAACCAACGCCGAAGCGCAGCAGCAGTATCTGGCTGGCGCATGCGACGTTTACACCACGGACGCTTCCGGCCTCGCGGCAACACGCGCCACATTCGAGAACCCGGGCGACCACACCGTTCTGCCAGAAATCGTATCCAAAGAGCCGCTCGGCCCGCTGGTGCGCCATGGCGACAACGAATGGGGCGACATCGTGCGCTGGACGCTGAACGCGCTGATCACAGCTGAAGAGCTGGGCGTGACTTCTGCGAACATGGCCGAAATGGC
>CAZPXE010000381.1:0-3928 GCA_964590545.1 uncultured Rhodobacterales bacterium
TCATCAACACTTCCGGCTGCGGCACCACGGTCAAGGATTACGGCCATATGTTCCGCAATGATGCGCTGGCCGAGGATGCCGCGCGCGTGTCGGGCCTTGCCATGGATATCTCAGAGGTGCTGATGAAGCTGGACCTGCCGGAAGGCACGGACAAAGACACGGTTGTGGCCTATCACGCGGCCTGCTCGCTGCAGCATGGGCAACAGATCAAAACCCACCCCAAAACACTGCTGAAACGCGCCGGGTTCACCATTGTGGAACCTGCCGACAGCCACCTTTGCTGCGGCTCGGCAGGTACGTATAACCTGATGCAGCCCGAAATCTCCGCCAAGCTAAAGACGCGCAAGGTCAATACGTTGGAGGCGAAATCGCCCGATATCATCGCCGCTGGCAACATCGGGTGCATGATGCAAATCGGCTCCGGCACGGATATTCCCATCGTCCACACGGTCGAACTTCTCGACTGGGCGACAGGCGGGCCAAAGCCGCCTGCGCTGGACGCGAAAGGGGTCGGGGCGAGCTCCGCAGGGAATGTGCCCATTTTGCGTTAAATCCGCCGTTTTGCCCTATTTCTGCCGCAAGTGACGCCTACACGCATCACAGGAATAGGAGGAGCGTCTTTTGAGGCGATGGATGTCCCTGTCTTTGATGGCGCTGGTCGTGACGACGACCGCGTTTGCACAGGATGCGAAACTGCGTCGGATGGAAACATCCGAGCAAGGGCGCGGCTGGGATGCCGTAGGCCGTCTGGATATCGGCGGGGAAGGGTTCTGCACCGGCTCGCTGATCGCGCCAAACCTCGTTCTGACCGCCGCGCATTGCCTTTTCGACACCGAAACAGGCGCGCGGATCAACCATGAAGAGGTGCAATTCCTCGCCGGTTGGCGCAACGGACGCGCCTCGGCTTACCGCGAGGTGCGCCGGGCGGTGATCCACCCCGATTACGATTTCGCCGAAGAGGTCAGCTCCAACCGTGTGCGCAATGATGTGGCCCTGTTGGAACTCCGCCGCCCGATCCGCAGCAATTCCATCAAGCCTTTCGGCACTGCCGCACGCCCGCGCAAGGGGGATTTGGTGGGGGTGGTGTCCTATGCCAAAGACCGATCCGAAGCACCCAGCTTGCAAGAGGTTTGCCGCGTCCTCGCCCAGCAAGAAGGCGTGTTGGTGACGACGTGTGAGGTCGATTTCGGCTCCTCCGGTGCGCCGATTTTCATTTTCTATGGCGGGCAGGCGCATGTGGTGTCGGTGATTTCGGCAAAGGCGGAATCCGAAGGGCAAGACGTGGCGCTGGGCACGGCTTTGTCGGTGCCGCTCGACGTGCTGAAAGCGCGGCTGATCGCGGGGGAAGGATATTGGACATCCGGCACGAATGCCGGACGCCGGATTACTGTCGGCGATGAACGCACAGAAACAGGTGCAAAATTTGTGAGGCCATAATTATGACCATCAAACGCATATTACAGACGATTTCTTTGGTAACTTTCAGCCTTGCGGCAAGTAGCGCCGCCGCCCAAAGCAATGGGCTCCGCGCGCTGGACACAGATTACGAGGCGAAGGGCTGGGAAGCCATTGGGCGCCTCGAAACCGGGACAGGTTTTTGCACGGGCACGCTGATCGCGCCGGATCTGGTGCTGACGGCCGCGCATTGCGTCTACAACATGAGGACAGGCGAGGCGTTTGCCGCTGACAAGCTGCGGTTTCGCGCCGGATATCGCCAAGGATCTGCCGTTGTGACGCGCGGCGTGGCCAAGATCGCCGCCCATCCCGGCTTTGATCCGGTGGGGGCGTTCAATGGCGATAACATCTCACACGACCTCGCCCTGCTGAAACTCGACCGCTCCATTCCAACAAGCCAGATCAACCCCTTCGTGCTGCATGATGATCGCGTCGCGCCGGGAGAGGTCAGCGTTGTGTCCTACGGCAAAGGCCGGGCCGAGGTGCAATCGCGCCAGCGCGGCTGCACGATGATGGACCGCTATCGCGACCTGCTCGTGTTTGATTGCACCGTGACCTTTGGCTCCTCCGGCTCGCCGGTCTTTTCGCATTTGAACGGACGCGGGCGCATCCTGTCGGTGATCTCGGGCATGACGAATCATCGCGGCAAGAAGGTCGCGATGGGCATGCATCTGCCGCCGCTCATTAACGATTTGAAAGCCGCGCTGGCCTTGCAATCGCGCGGGCCGGTGGCGAATGCCAAGCGGATCAGGGTGACGAAGCCCTCGGGCGGCGGGCTGGTGTCCATCGGCAGAAACAAAGAACTGCCCTCCCAAAGCGGGGCGAAGTTCGTCCGCGTGCCGGGCTCGTAAACAACAATCGTTCAATGCCCCCGGCCACGGACTCAAGCCGAAGGCGCCGTGGCCAGCGCCTGCCCGGCCCAGCGGGCTGGCGCTTTGGCCCGTCTCGGTGCTTCGAAAGTTCGTCGCGCTATCATGGCGGGCATAAATCGAGTCGAATTGACGTCTGAACGCCACCCCCGGCCAGGCGCTGGCCACGGCTCAGAAACAGTTCAGAAAACTCCAGCGCGGCTGTTCCGGCCGCCCACGCGCCCCCCTTGAAACCCGAAAATCCCCTTCCCACATACCACTTGTGCCGGACGCCGCATTCGGGTCCAGCACGCACATAACCGGGGTTTGTCCATGATGGAGAACCCCATTGGTATCGCTCAAACGAAGAGGATGACCCCTATGCGTACCCTTGATTTTGCACCCCTTTACCGTGCCAGCATCGGCTTTGACCAAATCGCAGACATGATGGACCGTGTCCTGTCCAGCGACGTATCTCAGCCCAGCTACCCCCCTTACAATATTGAGAAAACCTCCGACGACACCTATCGCATTTCGATAGCCGTGGCCGGGTTTTCGGATGAGGAACTGTCGGTTGAGGTGAAGGATAAAGCCCTTGTCGTGACCGCCCGCAAAGCGGATGCAGACAGCGAGAAAACCTACCTGCATCGCGGCATCGCCACGCGGGCGTTCGAACGCAAATTCTCGCTCGCCGATCACGTCCATGTCACGGGCGCGAGCCATGCGGACGGTATGTTGCATATCGATTTGCACCGCGAAGTGCCCGAGGCGCTGAAACCCCGCCGCATTGAAATTTCCGGTAGCGCGCAAGCAATCGAAGGCGCTGTAAACTAACAATAACGAGCTCCGTTTTCCCTCGAACGGACCTGCGGCTCGGAGCATTGCTCCGGGCCGTTTGCTGTTGGAACGCTACGTTCAAACCAAAATAGGTATATTCAATAACAATATTTTTTGCTACATCCCTTGAAGCGAAGCGCAATTGCGCCCGCAAGGGAGGAAAAAGTGAACCAAAACGCGACGATGCAGCCGTGGCAAACGCCCTGCGCGAGCTTGACCGAGATTTTCTTCGCCGCCGCGCGTCGCAGCCCGGAGCGGATCTATTGCAAATCCGGTGATGTCACCCTGACCTATGCCGAAGCCGCCGGTACCATCCGCGCCTTTGCCGATGGGCTGGGGGCACAGGTGCGGGGGCGAACCGTCGCGCTGGTGCTGCCGAACTCCGCGGCCTTCCTGATTGCTTACTATGCCGTGCTTACCGCTGGCGCAGTGCCCGCGCTGCTCAACCACGCCCACCCCGAAGCGACGATTGCCAAGCTGCTGGACGGGGTGGATGTGGCCGCAATCCTGTCGAACCGCACGATCGAAGGCCTCGAGGTCACCCATTTCGACGACGCCTCCATCGCCGCGTTCATCACCCACGACCAAGCGCCTGACGCCGCAGGGGCCAGCGGCCCGGATGAGACCGCCGCAATCCTCTATTCCGGCGGCACCACGGGCCTGCCCAAACAAATCGCGCACACAAACGCCATGCTCGTCAGCGCGGTGGAGCGGATGGAATGGGGCTGGCCCACGAACGATGGCGAGGTCTGGCTGCCTGTCGCGCCTTTCACCCATGTCTATGGCTT
>CAZPXE010000382.1:0-3851 GCA_964590545.1 uncultured Rhodobacterales bacterium
TGTAATCTCCGTAGACGTCATAGAGCCGCCCGCCGAGCCAGACACCCATGAAGCCGCCAAGCTGGTGGCTGAAGAACACCAGCCCATAGAGCGTGCCCATGTAGCGCAGCCCATAGATATGCGCGACGAGGCCAGAGGTGAGCGGCACGGTTGCGAGCCAGAGCGCGCCCATGAGGGCCGAGAACAGCAGCACCGTTTCCGGGGTGATCGGGAACATGATGAAGGCGGCGGCAACGATCGTGCGGGCGGCGTAAATGCCTGCGAGCAGGTATTTCTTGGCAAACCGGCTACCCGCCCAGCCTGCGGCGAGGGTTCCGGCGATGTTGGTCAGGCCAATCAGCGCGAGGGCCACCGCGCCGAGGGCGGAGGTGGTGCCGATGCCGAGCGCGTCGAGGGTGCTGCCGGGCAGGATGGGGCTGCACATCTCGGTCACCATTGCCGGGAAGTGCGAGGTGATGAAGGCCAGTTGATAGCCGCAAGAGAAGAAGCCGAGGAAGATCAGCGTGAAGGAGGGATCTTTGGCGGCTTTGACGAGGACTTCGCCGAGAGACTCTTCGAGTTCGGCTTTGCTGGCCATGGCGGGCGCGCGCATGAAGGGCAGGGCAAAGAGCAATGCCATGATGGCGGCGGCGAAGACGAAGAAGACCGATTGCCACGGCATCATGCCAAGCAGGAATTCCGCCGTTGGCGCGCCGACGACTTGCCCGACGGAACCCGCCGCAGTGGCGATGGCCATGGCCATGGAGCGGTTCTGGTCCGACGCGGCACGGCCCACGATGGCGAGGATCACCCCGAAGCCCGACCCGGCCACGCCGAAGCCAATGAGCCACGCGTAGGCCTGATGCGCTTCGGGCGTTGTCGCGCCTGCGGACAGGACAAGCCCGGCGGCGTAAAGCAGGACACCGAGGATGATGGATTTGCGATCGCCCACCTTTTCGGCAATCGCGCCAAAGATCGGCTGGCCCACGCCCCATGCGAGGTTTTGGATGGCCAGCGCAAGGCTGAATTCCGCCCGCAGCCAGCCAAATTCCGCGGCAATCGGGATTTGGAATATGCCGAAGGAGGCGCGGATCGCGAAGCTGACGATGATGATGATGCAGCCGACGATCAAGACCGGGGTGAACAGGGGGGCTTTGGTCATGGCGGGTCTCCTTGCCGCGCCACAGGAGGGGAAATTGCCGGAAAGGTCAAATGCGGAATTGTGATCCCTTGCGTCACGGCGCGTGCTGGCGCAAGAGGGCGTTATGACGAGCCTGATCGACATCTATCGCGCGCAGGTCGCGGCGGGGGACTTGACCGCCGATCCCGCGCAAGAGGCGGTATTGCCTGAGTTTGAGCGCATTCGCGCGGCGCTGGCGCAGCCCGTGAAGAAGGGCGGGTTTTTCCGCAAGGCGCAGCCAGAGCCGATCCCCGGCCTGTACCTTTGGGGCGGGGTTGGGCGCGGCAAGTCGATGTTGATGGACCTGTTCGTGTCTCATGTCGGCGTGCCTGCGCGGCGGGTGCATTTTCATGCGTTCATGCAGGAAATCCACGCGGCGATGCATGAGGTGCGCAAGACCGGGGTGGATGATGCCTTGGCCCCGGTGGCCAAGGACGTGGCCGAGAGCGTGCGGCTGCTGGCGTTTGACGAGATGCAGATCACCGATATCACCGATGCGATGATTGTCGGGCGGCTGTTCGAGGCGCTGTTTGCGGCTGGGGTTGTGGTGGTGACGACGTCGAACCGGGTGCCGGATGATTTGTATAAGGACGGGCTGAACCGCGCGCTGTTCCTGCCGTTCATTGATTTGATCAAGGAGCAGGTGACGGTTTGGGAACTCGTCAGCCCCACCGATTATCGGCAGGATCGGCTGAAAGGGTCGGACGTATATTTCCACCCGCTGGGCCCGGAGGCGCGCGGCGCGGTGGACGAGATTTGGCAGGCGCTGTCTGGCGGGCAGAGCGAAGCGCTGGATTTGGTGGTGAAGGGCCGGACAGTGACGCTGCCGCGGTTTCACAACGCGGTGGCGCGTGTCGGGTTTTTTGATCTGTGCGGCAAGCCGCTGGGGCCTGCGGATTATCTGGCGCTGGCCGAGGCGGTGCGGGTGTTGATCGTGGATGACATTCCGGCGTTGGGGCGCTCGAACTTCAACGAGGCCAAGCGCTTTGTGACGTTGGTGGATACGCTTTATGAGGCCAAGGTGAAGCTGATTTGCAGCGCGGCGGCGCGCCCTGAGATGCTTTACTTGGAAGGCGATGGTGCGTTTGAGTTTGAACGCACGGCGAGCCGGTTGCGCGAGATGCAGGCTGAGGATTGGGGTGTCGTTTAAGCCTTTCCTGTCAGAAAGGCTGGATGGCGTTTTTGACAAGAATCCTGGATTGATTGGTGGTTTTTGGCGTCTTTTAAAAAAGGCGCCTTAGGGTTTGGGCATCTGGATCACGTCGCCGGGGGTCAGGACCGGGTTCATTGGATCGATTTGCGGATTTGCAGCCAGAATAAGATCGTATTTCAGAGGCTGCCCGTAGTAACGCAGGGCAAGCCGGGCGAGGCTGTCGCCGGGGACGATTTTCTGCGTGCCGTTGGTTTCAACATTGTCGGGGAACACCGGGACCGGTGTGCCGGCGGTTTGCGCCATGGCCTTTAGCATAGAGAACGCGTCGAGCGTGCCAGTAGTTGTGCGCAATGTGGTCGGCATGGTGACGCCGTCCCGCTCGATGGCGAGGCTGAGCAACTCGCGAATATAGGCATCCGATTGGCGCTGGGAGATGGCTTCGACCAGCAATGCGCGCAGTTCGGGCTGTTGTTTGGTTGCGTTCGGCGAGAGCAGAACCAGCACGTCATCGATCAAGGTGGGCAGATCGCGCTTCGGCACGCCGACATTGATCAGCCGGATCGGCTGGCGCAGTTCTTCGATGATGTAAGCTGATGTGACCCGCTCAATCGGGGTGAAGATATTCGTGAGGAGCGGGTTGAACGCGCGGGAGACCACATCGGGTTCGGCGGCGACTTGAACAGGCTTTTGTGCGTCGGAATCGGCGCGCAGCGCGGCGGCAAGCGGGCCATTGAGCGGCGTTGACGCGCGTTCGGTGGCCGCTGGAGCCGACGGTTCCGGCTGTGGTGCCACCGGCTGTGCGATGGCGGTTTTGGTGGGCGTGGTGCTGTCAGAGCCGGGCTGCAACATCACCAACAGGATCGTCACGCCCAAAAAGGCCGTTGCGATCAGCAACAATGGAATATTCGTGCGGGTCGTCGATGTCATCGGTTCAGAGCGCGGCGCGCTCCGGTCAAACTTGGCCATACTGCATCCCCCAAGTGACGCACGTTTATTTTGTGGCAGGTTTTGTGCGCCGACTATTTGTAGTTCATTACACAAAATATAGCGGTTTTCCGCCGAAGCGGTCAACGGTTTCTCCCGTAAAAGGAGCGTTTAGCTGTGGATATCCTGCTGGTGAGGGCGAAAATCGGCTGTGATCAGGTGTTTGATTGCAGGACGGACCCGGCCAAATACAGCGATCCGCCGATAATCACGCGCTGTGGTTGTGCGCCGCTGAGGATGCTGGCGAGGGCGGCTTCGACCGACTCAGCCGCGTTTGCTGTCAGCCCGAGCGCGCGGGCGGCGGCGACGGTCTCTTCGGCGGGCAAGGTGGCGGTGACACCGGGGATGGTGACGGCATGGAAGCTGTCCAGACGTCCAGCCAATGGCGCGAGATAGCCGGACACATCCTTGGTGTTCAGCATGCCGCAGATCATATGCGTCGTGCGCGGCGGCAGATCGCCAAGCAGCGCGGAGAGGGCGGCTCCGGCGGCAGGATTATGGCCCCCGTCGAGCCAGATTTCCGAACCCGAGGCAGCGGCCATCTCGACCAGCGGA
>CAZPXE010000383.1:0-3847 GCA_964590545.1 uncultured Rhodobacterales bacterium
ACGCCCCGGATGTGTATTGGACTTCACCACCACGTGCTCGACGAGAAAGGCCGTTTGGCCTTTCCCGCGGCGCTGCGGGCGGCGTTGGCTCGGTTGCTGTGGCGATCCTCGCGGCACTGGGGCATGAGGTGGCGGCGGTCACGGGGCGGCCTGAAACCGCGGATTACCTCAAGGATTTGGGCGCAACGCAGATCGTGGCGCGTGAAGAGATCAACGAAACTGTCAAACGCCCGATGGAAGGCGAAACATGGGGCGGCTGCGTCGATGCGGTGGGCGGTGATATGCTGGCCCGCGTGCTGGGGCAGATGAAATACGGGGCCTCCGTTTCTGCCGTGGGGCTCGCGGGCGGCGCGGGGCTTCCTGCGACGGTGATCCCGTTCCTGCTGCGCGGTGTGAACCTGTTGGGCATCGATTCAGTGATGCAACCTTACGACAACCGCCTGCGCGCATGGGAGCGGATCGCCAAGGACCTGCCGATGGACAAGTTGGACGCGATGGTCCAGCCCGCGACCCTGTCGGACCTGCCACAGCTTGGGGCGGATATCCTCAAAGGGCAGGTGAAGGGCCGCGTCGTGGTGGACGTGAACGCGTAAGATTTGATTAGGCTGCGCGGTAACCAATGCACCGCCGCGCAGTCGCCCCCCTAAATCGGCTCGCTTTTCTTCTGGCGTTGGCAACCGAAATTGAACACCGCTGCGCCGGTCGATGCTTGCTCAAGTAGCAGAAAACAGTCGCAATCCTTCAGAACGAAATCCACCCGCTCGCCGACAGAAAACATGTGCGTCGTGGTCCCGAAGGTCGCCGTGATTGGCGCTTGCATCAAAGATTTCACGGATAGCATCAGCTTCGGTTCGACCATCGGGTAGGCAAATTGCGCCTTCTCCACACGAATTTTGCGCAGATGCACGAAGCCTTCGGGAATGCGTTCAAACAGCCAGTCAAGCTCGACGCTCAGCCGGTCATTCTCGGCGCGCAGGCTGCGTGCGTCTGTGCTGGCCGCTTGGAAGGCCTGCTTTAGCGTTTTCAGGTCCGCCGCCTGTTCGCGCACCATTTCAGCATAGGCTTTGCTTCCGGTGTCGGCGGTGTTGTAGCCCAACAAGACCCCGCAAAGCAGGGCGAAACTCGACAGCAAGAGATTACTGAAGATCAGAAAAGGAAAGGAAGTCCGACGCATGGCAGGCCCCGTTAAGGTTAAGAAGCTTAGCGACAGGGACGCTCAATCGGGCCTTTTCATTGGCGCGAAAGCGGTGTTTCTGTGTCACCGAACACTTCCGTCACGGCATTTCCCATCTGCGGTTGAGAGGGCTACAATCGGAGGAAACAGAACTCCCGCGATGCGCGATTTTCCGATCGGATGCGCGGCCTTTGCGCGGGGCCGGATGAGAGAAAGAGAATCATGACCGCCTATGACGACCAGAATATCTTCGCCAAGATCCTGCGCGGCGAGATCCCGCATATCCCGGTCTATGAAGATGACGATACGCTGTGTTTCATGGATATCTTTCCGCGCGCTGACGGGCATTGTCTGGTGATCCCGAAAACGCCATGCCGCAACATGCTGGACGCAAGCCCTGAGCAACTGGCGCAATGCATGATCTCGGTCAACAAGGTGGCGAATGCGGCGATGCGCGCGCTGGAGGCCGATGGCATCACCTTGCAGCAGTTCAACGAAGGGCCGGGCGGGCAGGAGGTATTCCACCTGCATTTCCACATTCTGCCGCGTCAAGAAAGCGTGCCTTTGCGCGCGCCGGGGCAGGCAGGGGATGTGGATCAGATCAAAGCGATCGCCGCGAAAATCGCTGCTGCGCTTTAGGCGGCGTCAGCATTTAGGCTTGGCCCCGGTTTCAGTCCAAAATCTGCATGTGTGAGGCATTTTCGCGAAGCAAAGGTGGCCCCTTTTCGAGCGGAAATAACGCTGCACAGGCAGATTTTGGCGAAATCGCTGCGCGACGCGGCGGGCCGGGCCATGCCTCGAACCAATGGCGGCACGGCCCTTGCTGCCCCGCGCTGCGTCGATCAACCCTTCCGATCAACCAGATCGCTACGGGCTGATCTCCTGGCGAGGAGCAAAATCCGACACGCGCCGGGGCCAAGCCTAAATGCTGGCGCCGCCTAAGCTTATCGAGCGCTAAACAAAGCAGCGCGCGTTCCCGTAATGAGCGAATCACCTTTGCCTAAATGATGCGCACTTCCTGACCTCTGAAAATCGGTGTCGCGAATTTCACGAAACCGGCGGTATTGTGCTAGTTTCGGGATAAATTCGGCTACTTTGCACGATTTCTTTCGGTCATCCGCCCCCTCCATGCTTTGCTGGCCTCACAAAAAAAGCAAACAGGAGGGACCCCCCAATGAAACCACCCCTAACGGATCTGCCGATCAGAACGGCAGACAAAGGGTTTTACAGCGGCTTCAGCGTGAATGTGACCGTTGTATCAAAGCTGATCATTTCGGTGCTTGTCGTCTGGTGTATCTTCTGGCCTGTGCAGGCCGGCACGGTGCTGGGCGCGTGGAACAGTGTGATTCTGAACAATTTTGCAGCTTGGTATATCTGGGTTGTGACATTGTTTGTGATTGTCTGTCTGGGTCTGGCGATCTGGCCCCAGGGCGGGCGCATGATGCTGGGCCAGCCGGATGATGCACCTGAGTTTTCGAACTTCTCGTGGTTTTCGATGATGTTTGGTGCCGGTATCGGTGTGGGCATGCTGACATGGGCGGTGGCCGAACCGGTGGCGCATTTGCAGAACAATCCAAGCGTTATTCAAGGGCTGACCACGGCCGGGGGCCAAGACAATATTCGCACCGCGTATGTCTGGTCGTTCCTGCACTGGGGCGTTGGCGCGTGGGCTTGTTATGCGATTATCGGGCTGTCGCTGGCGTTCTTCACCTATCGCCGTGGCTTGCCGCTAACAATCCGCTCGGCGCTGACGCCGCTCTTTGGCAAGGCGCTGTCGGGCACACTTGGGCATATCATCGACATTGTGGCGGTGGTTGCGACCATTTTGGGCGTGGCGCAGACGCTGGGCTTTGGAGTGGATCAGTTTGTGGCCGGTCTGACCCGGATCGGGATCGATGGACTGGTTCATCCGGCGGGCGCAGTGGATGCGGACGGCAATAGCATTGCCAATACGGTGAACTTTATGGGCATCCTTGTGGCGCTGCTGTTCATCATGGGCGCCTCAACCCTGTCGGCGCTGTCCGGTGTGGGCAAGGGCATCAAATGGCTGTCGAACATCAATATGGTTCTTTCCATTGTTCTGCTGGGATTCTTCATCATCTTTGGGGCCACGTGGTTTGGCGCAACGGCGCTGATTGTGGGCCTGTGGGACTACCTGATCGCGCTGCCATATCTGAGCTTTAACGTCTATTTCTCGGACGGGGTTGACGGATCAGAAGCGTTCAAGTTGGCGCAATGGCAAGGCTGGTGGCCGGTGTTCTACTGGGCCTGGTGGATCGCGTTTGCGCCCTTCGTGGGCCTGTTTCTGGCGCGCATCTCCAAGGGCCGCACGATCCGCGAGTTCGTCTTGGGCGCGATGCTGGTGCCCGGTCTGATGTGCTGCGTCTGGTTCTCATGGGCTGGCGGCACGGCGATCTGGCTGGAGCTTTATGGCGGCGCGGATGGCGTGATCTTTGACGCTGGGAACGGCGACAAGATCTTCGCGATGACCGAGTTTATGCTGGCTCCCATCGCGCAAGCACTGGCTTGGGGCATGGCGGTTCTGATCGT
This sequence comes from uncultured Rhodobacterales bacterium, assembly GCA_964590545.1. GTDB lineage: Bacteria > Pseudomonadota > Alphaproteobacteria > Rhodobacterales > Rhodobacteraceae > Aliishimia. Next base: position 3,725 of record CAZPXE010000383.1, read on the forward strand.
TGTGCTGCTGATGACTTTCCTTGTCACCTCGGCTGACTCTGCTGTTCTGATCGTGAACACGATCAACGCAGCGGGCGATGAGGGGCCCAAAGCGCGCCCACATATCCTGTTCTGGGGCGCGGC
>CAZPXE010000384.1:0-3838 GCA_964590545.1 uncultured Rhodobacterales bacterium
TGACGCCACTTCCAAAACCCTCCGTGGATACCGGCATGGGGCTGGAGCGGATCGGCGCGCTGTTGCAGGGCAGCCACGACAATTACGACACCGATACGATGAAGGCGTTGATTGAGGCGTCGGCGCAGGCGACCGGGGTGGACCCGTTTGGCGATCAGAACGTGCATCACCGGGTGATTGCGGACCATTTGCGCTCGACCTCTTTCCTGATTGCCGATGGGGTGATGCCATCCAACGAAGGGCGCGGTTACGTGCTGCGCCGGATCATGCGCCGGGCGATGCGGCATGCGCATTTGCTTGGGGCGAAGGACCCGGTGATGTATCGGCTGGTCCCGTCGCTGGTCGGGCAGATGGGCGCGGCTTACCCGGAACTGGGGCAGGCGCAGGCGCTGATCACTGAAACGCTGGAACTGGAAGAAACCCGGTTTAAACAGACGCTTGAGCGGGGGCTGAAGCTGCTGGAGGACGAGTTGTCGGGCCTTGGCGAGGGCGACGACCTGCCGGGCGCGGCGGCGTTCAAGCTGTATGACACGTATGGGTTCCCGCTGGATCTGACGCAGGATGCGCTGCGCGAGAAGGGTCGTGGCGTCGACACCGATGGCTTTGATGCGGCGATGGCGGAGCAGAAGGCGAAGGCGCGCGCGGCGTGGTCTGGCTCTGGCGAGGCAGCGGATCAGGCGGTTTGGTTTGATGTGGCCGATGCCGCTGGGACGACCGATTTCCTTGGCTATGACACAGAAAGCGCGGAAGGGCAGATCGTGGCGCTGGTGCAAGACGGGGCGCTGGTGGACAGTGTTGCGATCGGTGCCAAGGTGCAGATCGCGTTGAACCAAACGCCGTTCTATGCCGAAAGCGGTGGTCAGGTCGGGGATATGGGCGTGATCCGCACCGATAGCGGTGAGGCGCGTGTGATCGATACGCAGAAGACCGCTGGCGTTTTCGTGCATATCGCCGAAGTGACAAAAGGCAGTGTTTCCAAAGGGGAAGGCGCCGTTCTTGAAGTGGATCACGCGCGGCGCACGGCGATCCGGGCAAACCACTCGGCCACGCACCTGCTGCATGAGGCGCTGCGAGAGGCGCTTGGTGAGCATGTGTCGCAGCGCGGCTCGCTGAATGCGCCGGACCGGCTGCGGTTCGATTTCAGCCATGCCAAGGCGATGAGTGCCGACGAGTTGAGCCGGGTTGAGGCTGATGTAAACGCTTACATTCGCCAGAACACGCCCGTTGAGACACGGATAATGACACCGGATGACGCACGGGCCATTGGCGCGCAGGCGCTGTTCGGTGAGAAATACGGCGATGAAGTGCGCGTTGTGTCGATGGGACGCGCGGACACGGGCAAGGGCAGCGATGGCCAGACCTATTCGCTGGAGCTTTGTGGCGGCACCCATGTGCGCCAGACCGGCGATATTGGCGCGTTTGTGACGCTGGGCGATAGCGCGTCGAGTGCCGGTGTGCGGCGGATCGAGGCGCTGACGGGGCAGGCGGCTCTGGATTACCTGCGTGGTCAGGATCAGGTGCTGGCTCAGGTCGCGGCGGAGATGAAAGCGCCTGCGGCGGATGTGCCTGCGCGGGTGAAAGCGTTGATGGATGAGCGCAAGAAGCTGGAAGCGGAAGTTGCTCAGCTGCGCCGGGACGTGGCGATGGGCGGCGGCGGCGACGGCGCGCCGGAAGCCAAAGATATCAACGGGTTGAAGTTCGTTGCGAAAGTGCTGAGCGGGGTGACGGGCAAAGACCTGCCGCCGCTGATTGATGAGCACAAGGCGCAGATCGGCTCCGGCGCGGTGCTGCTGATCGCGGATGCGGGCGGCAAGGTGGCTGTGGCTGCGGGCGTGACGGATGACGCAACGGACAAGGCCAACGCGGTTGACCTTGTGAAGGCCGCTGTCGCAGAGTTGGGCGGCAAGGGCGGCGGTGGCCGTCCGGATATGGCGCAAGGCGGCGCGAAGGATGCCGCCAACGCCGACGCCGCGATTGCGGCGGCTGAAGCGATTTTGGGAGGCTGAAAAATGGGTGCATTGTGGATCGCGCATGTGACGGTGACCGACGCGGACGCCTATGGAAAATATGCGGAATTGGCCGGGCCTGCGATTGCCAAGCATGGCGGTGAATTCGTGGCGCGCGGTGGCCGTTTCGTACAGCTTGAGGGCAAGGAGCGCCCACGGAATGTCGTTGCCAAGTTCCCGAGCGTGGAAGCTGCGGTCGACTGCTATAACTCGCCAGAGTATCAAGAGGCGCTGAGCCATGCGCGCGGCGCGTCGGAGCGGGAATTGATGGTGGTTGAGACCACGGACTAGGCCGCGTCGGGGGAGGGCGCTGCGATGAAAGATCATGAGACGCCCTTTTTGACCGAAACTTTTACGGACGGAATTCTGACGCTGTCACTTGGCGCGGCCCCGGCGCACGCGTTATCGCTGGGGATGATCCGCGCGTTACAAGGGCGGCTGACAGAGATTGCGGCGGATGAGAGCATCTCGGTCGTGGTGTTGGTGGGCGAAGGGCGGATTTTCTGCGCGGGCCATGATCTGAAGGAAATTCAAAGGCATAGGGCGGATCCGGCGGATGGGCGCGCCTATGTTGAAGCGCTGCTGAGCGAATGTGGACAGATGATGACGACGCTGGCGCAACTGCCGCAGCCGACGATTGCGGCGGTGGAAGGTGTGGCGACGGCGGGTGGGCTGCAACTGATGTGCAGTTGCGATCTGGCCTTTGCGGGGGACACGGCACGGTTCTGTTTGCCGGGTGTGTCGAACCTTGGCTTTTGCTCTACGCCATCGGTGGCGGTGGGGCGGCGGCTGCAACCCAATCACCTGCTGGAAATGGCGCTATCGGGCGAGATGTTTGATACCGAATGGGCGCTGCGCACGGGGCTGGTCAACCGGGTGGTGCCTGCTGGCGGTGCGCTGGATGCAGCGATGGGGTTCGCGCAGTTGATCACTGCCGGGCATATGCCCGCGACCAAGCTGGGAAAAGCCACGTTTTACAAGCAGATGGCGCAGCCGTTGGAGCATGCCTATGCCACCGCGACCGAGGCCATGATTTCGCATTTCATGGACCCGGTTCGGGTGGCGAAGGACAAAGAGCGTTACTGAGCCGCCTTTGCCATGCGTTTGCGTTCATGCGGGTCAAGATAGCGTTTGCGCAGGCGGATCGCGTTCGGCGTCACTTCGACCAGTTCATCATCGTTGATATAGGCAATCGCCTCTTCCAGCGAGAGCGTCATCGGCGTGGTCAGACGCACGGCCTCGTCAGTGCCTGACGCGCGCACGTTGGTGAGCTTTTTACCCTTGAGCGGGTTCACTTCGAGGTCATTCTCGCGGCTGTGCTGGCCGATGATCATGCCGGTATAGACCGCCTCTTGTGCGCCGATCATCATCTTGCCGCGATCCTCAAGGTTCCACAGGGCGAAGGCGACGGAGGTGCCGTTCTCCATGGAAATCAGCACGCCCGCGCGGCGGCCCGGGATCGGCCCTTTATGCGGGGTCCAGCCATGGAAGACGCGGTTGAGCACGCCAGTGCCGCGCGTGTCGGTAAGGAACTCGCCGTGATAGCCGATCAGCCCGCGTGAGGGCACATGGGCGATAATCCTTGTTTTTCCGGCCCCTGCGGGGCGCATCTCGGCCAATTCGCCTTTGCGCGGCCCGGTGAGTTTCTCGATCACCACGCCGGAATACTCGTCATCGACGTCAATCGTGGCTTCCTCGACAGGCTCCACGCGCTTGCCATCTTCTTCGCGCATGATCACCTGCGGGCGGGAGATGCTCAGCTCGAAGCCCTCGCGGCGCATGTTCTCGATCAGAACGCCCATCTGCAAACGTAAGTATTCAACTAAAGCAAC
>CAZPXE010000385.1:0-3832 GCA_964590545.1 uncultured Rhodobacterales bacterium
AGGTCGAACAGCTTCGAGGCCTACGTGGCGTTGATGGCCGCCACCTGCGCGACGACGCCATCCGCTTCGCGCATCAGGCCCGCGCCCTGCGACCCGGCATGACCTTCGGCGCCGACATCATCGCGGGCTTCCCAACCGAAACCGAGGCCCATTTCGAGAACTCTCTGAAACTGGTGGAAGAGTGCGGCCTCACATGGCTCCACGTCTTCCCCTACTCCCCGCGCGAAGGCACCCCCGCCGCGCGCATGCCCCCGGTGCCCGGCCCCGCCATCAAGGCACGCGCCGCCCGCCTGCGCGCGGCAGGCGAGGCTCAGGTGCATCGCCACCTCGCCGCGCAACTGGGCGAAACCCACCACATCCTGATGGAAAACCCCCATATGGGCCGCACCGAACAATTCACCGAAGTCCGCTTCGACGCGCCCCAGACCGAAGGTCAGATCGTCACCGCCACGATCACCGGCCACACGGAAAACCACCTCACCGCATAACGCTTCGCTCCGCCCTTCACTCGGCGGAATAAACTCCGGGGGAATCGTGCCAAAGGCGCGATGGGGGCTGGCCCCCGCCTCGCTCAGACACGCACCGGAAAAGACGAATAGCCGCGAAACCGTGCCAATGGCAGCCGCACCCGTGGCCCGTCCGGCGCGAGCCCCGGAAAGCGCTGCAACAGCGAGCCAATCGCAATCCGCCCCTCCAGCCGCGCCAGACTTGCGCCTAGGCAGACATGGGTCCCCGTGATGAAAGCCAAGTGTCGGTTCGGACGGCGGGTGATATCGAAACGGTCGGGGTCCGCGAACGCCTCCGGGTCGCGATTGGCCGCCGCGATGGAGGTATGAATATACGTCCCCTTCCGCAGCACTCGGTCACCCAAATCAATATCCTCCCCCGCCAGCCGGTTGCCGATTTGCAGCGGGCTTTCCATGCGCAGCGTCTCCTCCACCGCGCTGTCGATCAACTCCGGCGCATCGACCATGGCAGACGCCGCCTCGGGGTGATCCAGAAACAACCCCACCGCATTCCCGACCATGCTGGTCGTCGTCTCATGCCCGGCATTGAGCAGGAAAATACAGTTCTGGATCAGCTCAGCCTGCGTCAATTGCCGCCCCTCGTGCGAGCCGAAAATCAATGCGTCCAGCACCTCACCCTGCCCGGCCCCATCCGGGTTCGCGCGGCGGTGATTGATCAGATCGTCCAGTATGCCCGAGAATTCCGTCACCGCGCGATTCCCCGCCGCCATTTGTTCCTGTGAAACAGCCGGGTCCAGCGCGCCCAGTATCGCCAGCGAGTAGCCGCGCAACTGCGCCCGGTCCGCCTCTGGCACGCCGAGCATGAAAGAGATGATCTCCGTTGGCAGCACTTTGGCGAAATCGTCGATCAGATCGAACTGCCCCATCTCGCCCACCCGGTCCAGCAGCCGCGCAACGATCCCCTCAATCAGGGGCGCGAACTCCGCCAGCCTGCGCGGCGTGAACGCGCCCGCGATCAGCTTGCGCACCGCCGTGTGATAGGGCGGATCGTTGAACACCAGCGATGTTGTATGATGCTCAAACAGCGGACATTGCCCGAACTTTTCGCCAAAGGCCTCGGTCTTGTCCGACAGCATGTCCCGCGACTGATAGACCTTCAGGCAATCCGCATGGCGCGTCAGCAGGACTGAACCATCCGGCATTTCATGCACCGGCGCATCCCGGCGCAGCGCAGCGAGAACGGGGTACGGATCCGCGATAAACTCCGGCCCCACCCGGTTCAGATCAAACCCTGCTACATCCATCAACGTGCCTCCCTGCGCCGAGTTTAGGAAGCGCTGCACCAAAGAAAAACCCCCGCCGGTTAGGGCGGGGGTTTCGAAACTCTCATCCAAGGCAGGAAGGTTTAGTCGTCCTTGCCCTTGATCGGTGCCCAAAGGCGCTTGTTGGTCAGATACAGCAGCACCGACAGGATCGTCAGGAACACAACGCCGACAAAACCGGCCTGTTTGCGCGCCATCATCTTCGGTTCCGCCGTCCACATAAGGAACGAAGCAACGTCCTTGGATATGTGCGACAGATCATTGTCGTGGCCATCCGCGAACTCTACGTCTTCGCCATAAAGCGGCGGCGCCATAGAAATCCAGCCGCCCGGAAACGCCTTGTTTTCATACAGCGTCACACCGGCCTCTTCCTTCTCTTCGCCGGTGTAAGAGGTCAGCAGCGAGTAAATGTACTCAGCGCCCCCCATCCCTTTGAACAGTTGGTTCATGCCAGTCCCGTACGGGCCGTGGAAACCCGCGCGCGCCTTGGCCATCAGGCTCAGGTCAGGTGCGTTTTCCAGACCAGATTCGGGGAAGTTATCGTTCGGCGTGGCCGGGCGAAAATCGTCCAGATCCTCGTCAAATACCTCAAACTGCTCGGCATAAGCGCGGATTTGATCCTCCGGCATATGCGGACCACCGTCATCGGACAAGGTTCGGATCGGTACGAATTTCAGACCGTGACAGGCTGCGCAGATTTCAGTGTAAACCTGAAGGCCGCGCTGCAACTGGTTCTGATCAAAAGTGCCAAACGGCCCTTCAAACGAGAAATCCACATCCTTGACCTTGCCTGCCCCCCCGGCTGCGAAAGCCGAGGACGCCATGCCAAGTGCGAGACCTGCTGCAAGTGCAATTGTTCTAAGCATAGGTTCGCTTCCTTATTCTGCAGGTTGCTGTGCGGCGCCCGCATCCGAGGCACCCGCCTTCGGATAATGCGCAGCAAAGTCCGCTTCGATGGTTTCGGGCTGTGGGTCCGGCTTCTCGATCACGCCAAGCAGTGGCAGCAGGATCAGAAAGTAAGCAAACCAGTACGTCGCGCCAATCAGTGAGATGATCGGATAAATGCCTTCAGCTGGCATCGCACCCACCCACATCAGCACGAAGAAGTTCACCACAAACACCGCGAACCAAATCTTGAACATCGGACGATACCGACCCGAACGGACCGAGGACGTATCCAGCCAAGGCGCCAGCGCCATCACCGCAATCGCACCAAACATCGCCAGCACGCCAAAGAACTTCGCATCAATGATCCCACCCGTGACAAATGACACGAGCTGTACTGCCCAGACCGTGTCATCAAAGGCCCGCAGGATCGCGTAGAACGGCAGGAAGTACCATTCCGGTACGATATGTGATGGCGTCGCCAAGGCGTTCGCTTCGATGTAGTTATCCGGGTGACCCAGATAGTTCGGCATAAAGCCCGTGACCGCAAAGAACACCACCAGGATCACCGCAAGGGCGAACAGGTCTTTGATCACGAAGTAAGGCCAGAACGGAACCGTGTCTTTCTGCGCTTCTTCCTTGGAACCGCGACGCACCTCAACACCGGTCGGGTTGTTGTTGCCCGTTGTGTGGAACGCCCAGATATGCAGCGCGACCAGCGCGGCAATCACGAACGGCAGCAGATAGTGCAACGAGAAGAAGCGGTTCAAGGCAGGCTGACCAACCGCGCCAGCGCCCAGAAGCCACGTCTGCACCGCTTCACCAACGAACGGGATCGCGCCAAACAGGCCCGTAATCACGGCCGTGCCGTGGAAGGACATCTGCCCCCAAGGCAGCACATAGCCCATAAAGGCCGTGCCCATCATCAGCAGATAGATCAGCATACCAAGGATCCACGTGATCTCACGCGGGGCTTTGTACGAACCATAGTAAAGGCCGCGCAGGATATGCGCGTAAACCGCCACAAAGAACAGCGACGCGCCGTTCATGTGCAGATAGCGGATGAAGTGGCCACCCTCGACATTGCGCATGATATGCTCAACTGACGCGAAGGCGAGATCAACATGCGGCGTGTAATGCATCACCAGCACGATGCCG
>CAZPXE010000386.1:0-3832 GCA_964590545.1 uncultured Rhodobacterales bacterium
AGCCGGGGATGACGCCGACGTCGCTCACGCCAGAACAGGCGGAGCATGTGGGGATTTCGTTCCCGGAACTGTGCCGGACCTTGGTGGAGGATGCGTCATGCGATCGGTGATGGCTCACACATTGGATGCCCCCGAAGTTTCTCGTGTTGCCAACAATACATGCGCCCGGCCGGCACCGCCGGCCAGCCCCCGAACCGCCCCCACGGGGCGGGGGCTTCACCCCCACCCCTCGGTTCGGGGGCTGGCCTCAGTTTTGTTTGTGAGCTGGGGTGGTGAACAGAAATGAAACAACTCATCGCCCGTCGCCCCAAGCCTCCCGTCTCTGACCCTGCGCCCTCCCGTTGGGCGTGGCGTATCGAACGTTGGCTTTTGACCCCCGGCATTCGCCTTGGCCTGCGGGTCGGCATTCCGTTTTCCCTCGCCATGGCGGCGGGCCTTGTCTATTTCTCGGATGAGGCCCGTCGCACTTCGGTGACGGATATGATTGCCGAGACCCGCACGGCCTTCGAAAGCCGCCCGGAATTCATGGTCAAGGTGATGAGTGTCACCGGCGCGTCCGACGAAGTATCTGCGGATATTCGGGATATCATGCCGGTGGACCTGCCCGCCTCGTCCTTCGACATCGACCTTGAGGCGCTGCGCGACACCATCGCGGGGCTCGACCCGGTCAAGACCGCCGCTGTGCGCATCCGCCCCGGCGGGGTGCTGGAAGTGCATGTGACCGAGCGTGTCCCGGCGCTGGTCTGGCGCACCTATGAGCAGGTGACACTGATCGACGGGACCGGCGCGCATATTGCCGAGATTGATACACGCCTCGCCCGCCCCGACCTGCCGCTGATTGCGGGGGATGGGGCTGACCTTGCCGTGACAGAGGCCCTGCACCTGATCCGCGCGGCTGAGCCGCTGGGCGATCGGTTGCGGGGGCTTGTGCGGATGGGCGAGCGGCGCTGGGATGTGGTGCTTGACCGGGGCCAGCGCATCTTGCTGCCGGAATATGGTGCGCTGCGCGCGCTGGAGCGGACGATTGCGCTGGATGTGGCGCAGGACCTTTTGGCGCGCGATGTGGCGAAGGTTGATCTGCGGCTGGAAGGGCGGCCAACGGTGCAAATGACGCAAGCCGCGCGGGACGCGTGGCTGGAAATCCGCGCGCATGGGCAGGGACAAGACTAAAAATGCAAAGGCAGGGTAACACGCAATGATGGATCTTTACGCCAGTCAGCGCAGCATGCGGAACATGCGCAAACAGGCTTTGCAGCGCGGCGTTGTGGCCATTCTGGATGTGGGCAGTTCAAAGATTGCCGCGCTGGTGCTGCGCTTTGACGGTGCGGCGCAGCTTGAAGAGAATGCCGAGATGGGCTCGCTGGCCGGACAAGCGGGTTTCCGGGTGATCGGCGCGGCCACGACCCGCTCGCGCGGGGTGAATTTCGGCGAGATCACCTCGATGGCCGAAACCGAGCGCGCCATTCGCACCGCGTTGCAAGCGGCGCAGAAGATGGCGAATATCCGCGTTGATCATGTGATCGCGTGCTTTGCGGGGGCAGAGCCGCGCTCTTACGGGTTGGACAATACGCTGGATATTGATGGGCAGTTGGTATCCGAGAATGACGTGGCCCGCGTGATGGCGGGCTGTGATGTGCCCGATTACGGGGCAGGGCGCGAGGTGCTGCACGCGCAGCCTGTGAATTTCGCGTTGGACCACCGCTCTGGCCTCATCGATCCGCGGGGGCAGATTGGGAACTCGCTGTCGGTGGATATGCATATGCTCACGGTTGACGCGATGGCGGTGCAGCATCTGGCGCATTGTATCAAACGCTGTGATCTGGAACTGGCTGGCATTGCCTCCTCGGCCTATGTCAGCGGCATTGCGGCGCTGGTCGAGGATGAGCAGGAGCTGGGCGCGGCCTGTATCGACATGGGCGGCGGCGCAACGGGTGTGTCGATCTTTATCAAGAAGCACATGATTTATGCGGATTCAGTGCGGATGGGCGGGGACCATGTGACCTCGGATATTTCGCTGGGGTTGCAAGTGCCGACGGCGACGGCGGAGCGGATCAAGACGTTTTATGGCGGCGTGCATGCGACAGGCATGGATGACCGCGAGATGATCGAAATTACCGGGGATACCGGCGATTACCACCACGACCGCCGCACCGCCTCGCGCGCGGAACTGATTGGGATCATGCGGCCAAGGGTCGAAGAAATCCTCGAAGAGGTGCGCGTGCGGTTGGATGCGGCGGGCTTTGACCATTTGCCCTCGCAGCAGATCGTCCTGACGGGTGGAGCGAGCCAGATTCCGGGGCTGGACATGCTGGCGTCGCGTATTCTGGGCCAGCAAGTGCGGCTGGGCCGTCCGTTGCGTGTGCATGGGTTGCCGCAAGCGGCGACGGGGCCGGGGTTTGCGAGCGCCGTGGGACTGTCGCTGTTCGCTGCGAATCCGCAGGATGAATGGTGGGACTTCGATATTCCGGCGGACCGCTATCCCAAGCGGAGTTTCCGGCGGGCTGTGCGGTGGTTCAGGGATAATTGGTAACGCGAGAGTTTCGACGTGCCCCTGCCACGGAATCAAGGCGAAGCCGCCGTGGCAAGCGCCGGACCGTCCCCACGGGCTGGCGCTTTGGTTGATCTTGGCGCTCCGAAAGTTCGCAGTGCTTTCAAAGCTGCCATAAAACGAGAAGAACTCAGGTTCGAAGCGCCATCCCCCGGTCCGGCGCTTGCCACGGCTAGCCGTTGGAGTGGGTTCATGAGGCCAATTATTCGCAACACGAATCGGCTGGCGCTTTGCGTTTGATTTGATAGACTTATCCACAAGAACAAAGAGCGGCCCATCAGAGGCTGCGCGGCAATTCGAGCGGTTGCCCTGACATACCGGTACTACTTTCGCGTGCAGTTCGCGATTCGTCTCATGGCATGGTTTTGCTGTGTGCGTGGTAGCTTTGCCCTGTAACCACTCTACATCTGGCGATTTTTGCCAAATGCAGGTGTGACCAGCGGCTCTTTGCCCATATTTTGTGGTGAAACTGTGTTTTTTGGGTGACGTTCAGCGGGCGCGGTTGTATGCTCATGGGAAGATCAAAGCAAATAAGACCAGCGCGGACGGGACTGCGGGCTGGCCAGACAAGACAGGCGGACAAGCGATGACTTTGAACCTATCGATGCCAGGGGCACAGGATTTGAAACCAAAGATCACCGTTTTCGGGGTCGGCGGGGCCGGGGGCAATGCGGTCAATAATATGATCGAAAAGAACCTCGAAGGGGTCGAGTTCGTCGTTGCCAACACCGACGCGCAGGCCTTGCAGCAATCCGCATCTGAATCGCGCATTCAGTTGGGCGTGAAAGTCACCGAAGGTCTGGGCGCGGGCGCGCGGGCTGCGGTGGGCGCGGCGGCTGCCGAAGAAAGCATCGAACAGATTGTCGATCACCTCGCAGGCGCGCATATGTGCTTTATCACCGCTGGCATGGGCGGCGGCACCGGCACAGGCGCTGCGCCAATCATCGCGCAAGCCGCGCGGGAGTTGGGCGTGTTGACCGTGGGCGTTGTCACCAAACCGTTCCAGTTCGAAGGCGCGAAGCGGATGCGTCAGGCGGAAGACGGTGTTGAGAGCCTGCAAAAGGTTGTCGACACGCTGATCATCATTCCGAACCAGAACCTGTTCCGTCTGGCCAATGAGAAAACCACTTTCACCGAAGCGTTCTCCTTGGCGGATGACGTTTTGTATCAAGGTGTTAAAGGCGTGACCGACCTGGTGGTGCGCCCCGGTCTGATCAACCTCGACTTCGCGGATGTGCGCGCTGTCATGGACGAGATGGGCAAGGCGATGATGGGCACAGGCGA
>CAZPXE010000387.1:0-3829 GCA_964590545.1 uncultured Rhodobacterales bacterium
GGTCGAGCGCGTTTGATACCCCAGCTTGCAGCGCGCGCCGCCGCATGGGCCGTAGACGCGATCCTTGCGCTGATGCTGACGGGCCTTGTGATGACGCCGCTTGTCTCGGTCGCAGATCCGCAGGTCTGGACCCAAATAACCCCCGCGCCGCTAATCTGGGCGCTGTGCCTGACGCTGATCCCCTTGCTGACCCAAGGCGCTACACCCGGCAAACGTTGGCTGAAACTGCGCCTTACCGGCTCCGGCTGCCTGATCTGCCGCGAGCTGCGCCGCTCCGGCTGGGCGCTGATCCTCGGCGCGGCTATGCTCGCCCCCGAGGCCCTGCCCTTCGGCATACCCGAAGCGTTCCGCGGCATCGCTATCGGTCTTGCGATTTGGGGCGGGCTGTTCCCAATCGCCCTGCGCAGACCTGACTTCCCCCACAACATCGCCACCGACTTCCAAGTAACCCACGCCTGACCGCCGGGCACGCGGCCCTCTCGCACATCGGCGATGCCGATATGCTGCCGGGTTACGCCCGCCGCTTCGCGCCAGGCTCAGGGCTGGCCCTCACCTGGCCTTGTAACAACGTAATCCGCCCCCTTCCCATCCTCCGCGCCCCGTGACAGGCTACGCGAAAACGGAAAGACCCTGACATGCCCATAAAAACCTGCATCTTCGATGCCTATGGCACCCTCTTCGACGTCGCCGCCGCAGCGCGGCAGACCGCCGAAAGCGGCGCGTATCCCAAGCTGCAAGACCGTTGGCAAGCACTGGCCGAGGCGTGGCGTCTCAAGCAATTGCAATACACATGGCTGCGCGCGATTACCGGAGATCACACGGATTTCTGGACCGTCACGCAGGACGGGCTGGATTGGGCGCTCGAGAAAACCGGGCTGGGCGGGGATGCGGCGCTGCGCGAGGCGCTGCTGGCGCTTTATTGGGAATTGCAGGCCTATCCGGAGGTGCCGGAGATGCTTGCGGTGCTGAAAGCCAACGGGCTGAACACGGGCATACTATCGAACGGCTCGCCGGACATGCTCGATGGGGCGGTGAAAAGTGCGGGGCTTGAAGCGGTGCTGGACGATGTGCTGAGCGTCCAAAGCGTGGGCATCTTCAAACCCGACGCGAAGGTCTACGATCTGGTCCAAGCCCGCTTTGGCGGCGACAAATCAGACGTGCTGTTCGTCTCCTCCAACGGCTGGGACGCCGCCGCAGCAGCGGGTTACGGCTTCACAACCGTCTGGGTCAACCGCGCGGGCGAGCCGATGGACCGCCTGCCCGCCAAACCCTCCCACGTCCTGACGGACCTTACCACCATCCCCGATCTGGCCGCGCAAGCATGAGCAGCTTCACCACCTCTGACGGGCTGAACCTTTACTATGAAGACGAGGGCGACGGCCTGCCGATCCTTTGCCTTGCAGGCCTGACACGGACCACCCGCGACTTTGACTATGTGACCCCGCATCTGGCGGGCAACCGGCTGATAAAGCTCGACTATCGCGGGCGCGGCGATTCCGATTGGGCGGATCCGAGCACCTATACCGTGCCCATCGAAGTGCGCGATGTGATGGAACTTCTAGCCCATCTGGGGCTGGCACAAACGGCGATCCTTGGCACCTCGCGCGGCGGGATCAACGGGATGGGGCTGGCCGCAGCAGCCCCCGATGCGGTGCTGGGCATGGCGTTCAATGATGTCGGCCCGGTGATCGAAAAGGCCGGTCTAGAGCCGATCATGGCCTATCTGGGCCGCAACCCTGCTGCCAAGACACATGCCGAAGCTGCGGCGGCGCTGGAGGCGGTTTCCCCCGGTTTCGCCAACATGCCCGAAGGGCGCTGGCTGGCCGAGGCTAAGCTGCATTTCAGGGCTACCGCAGCTGAGGGCGGCGGGCTGGAAATCACATACGACCCCAAGCTGCGCGACGCGATCTTGCCCGCATTCGAGGCCCCTTCCCCCGACCTCTGGCCCTATTTCGACGCGCTGGCGGGCAAGCCCATGGCGCTGATCTGGGGGGTGAATTCCGACCTGTTGGTGGAGCCCACCGTGCGCGCGATGCAGGCGCGGCGACCCGATCTGATCCTCGCCGAGGTGCCGGACCGGGGCCATATCCCCTTTCTGGACGAGCAAGACGCGGTTGCCGCCCTGCACAAATGGATCGAGGCCCTGCAATGAATATCGACATGATCCGCGCCGCTGCCCAACGGCTGGACGGCAACGCACGGCGCACGCCGTTGCTCAACTCGCCGTTTCTGGATGAGATCGCCGGGCGGCGCGTGTTCATCAAGCCGGAATGCCTGCAACATACCGGCAGCTTCAAGTTTCGCGGCGGCTGGTCGGCCCTGTCGGCGCTGGATGAAGACACGCGCAAGCGCGGCGTCATCGCGTTCTCCTCCGGCAACCACGCCCAAGGCGTCGCACTTGCCGCGGCCCGGCACGGCGCGCCTGCGGTGATCATCATGCCCGCTGACGCGCCTGCGTTGAAGATCGAGAATACCAAGGCGCTGGGGGCAGACGTCGTGCTCTATGACCGCGGCTCCGAAGACCGCGACCTTATCGGCGCGCGCCTCGCCGAAGAGCGGGGCCTGACCCTGATCAAACCCTTTGACGAACCGCTGGTGATCGCCGGGCAAGGCACCTGCGGGCTGGAAATCGCACAGCAAGCGCTCGAGGCAGGTGTGGACGCCGCCGAAGTGCTGGTCTGCTGCGGCGGGGGCGGGCTGACATCCGGCATCGCGCTGGCGTTGGAGGCTGAGGCCCCGCATATGAAAGTGCGCCCGGTGGAGCCGGAAGGCTTTGACGATGTAAAACGCTCGCTCACCTCCGGGCAGATCGAACGGAACGCGCAGGTGTCGGGCAATATCTGCGACGCGATCATCACCGCCGCGCCGGGGGACATCACTTTCCCGATCCTCAAACGCCTCTGCGGGCCGGGGCTGGTCGTGTCCGAAGACGACGCCCTGCGCGCCATGGCCCAAGCCTTTTTGCGCCTGAAAGTCGTGGCTGAGCCGGGCGGTGCGGTCGCTCTGGCCGCCGCGCTGTTTCACGGCGATCAGGTGGAGGGCGAGGACGTCATCGTCACCATATCTGGCGGCAATGTGGACCCTGATATGTTCGCCCGCGCGCTTAACACTCTGAACTAAAGCCATGTTTTCCTTTCGCCAAAAATACTTCGGGGGAGACGCGCTCTGCGCGGCGGGGGCAGCGCCCCCTTCCCGAGCTGACACAAAGAGACACCCATGACCCGCTTCACCATCGCCAGTTTCAACGTCAAAAACCTGATCGGCGCGGATCAGGAATACTACCGCTTCCAAACCTACACGCCCGAGGAATTCGCATGGAAATCCGCGTGGCTCGCCGAGCAGATCGTGACGCTGGATGCGGATGTGATCGGCTTTCAGGAAATCTTCGACGAAGCCGCCCTGAACGACGTGATCCGCGAGGCGGAGACGATTGGGCGCGATGCCAATGAAGCCTCGCAGCCCGGCCATGACAAACGCTATCGCAAGAAGGCGATCTTTCGGAACCTGAAATACGATGGCTACCGCGAAGCCGCTTTGGCTTTCGCCCCCAACATGCACGACACGGGCGAGCCGGGGCGGCGACGGCCCGGCGTGGCGGTGCTGTCGCGGCAGGGGTTCGTGGGCGAGCCGGAGATCATTCAGGCGCTGGACACACCGCTCGACATCCCCCTGCAAGAGCTTGGCGGCGGCGAGGCGGGTAGTTTCCGGATGAGCACCCTATCGCGCCCCATACTCAAGGTGCGCGTGCCGGTGGGCGAGACGGTGATCACGGTCTTCAACTGCCACCTTAAGTCCAAACTGGGCGAGTTTGTTCGACCCGAAGATGGCG
>CAZPXE010000388.1:0-3825 GCA_964590545.1 uncultured Rhodobacterales bacterium
ACGCGCCGTTGGCATGGACTCAAGGCGAAGCCGCCATGCCAAAGCCAGACCGCCCCCCGGGCTGGCTTTTTGTCTCAGCTAGGCGCGTACTTCGTTCTGCTCGCCTCGGTTGCCGGGATAAAACGAGTCGGAACGGATGGAGCCATCGCCACCCCGCGGTCTGGCTTTGGCATGGCTCTCTCGGAGTGCCCTCAGTCAAATTTCGCGGCGTAGTTTCCCGGCGTGTATCCCGTCGCTTTGCGAAACGAATGAATAAAGTGCGATTGGTCGGCATAGGACAGCGATGGCTCTCCGCGCAGTGCCTGTTGCAGGCGGAGCACCTTCAGGAAGTCATGCGGCGTCAGCCCTGTCGTGCGTTTGAGCGTCCGCTGCAACTGGCGCGGCGACAGGGCGCACAGATCCGCCATATCCGCGACGGTGTGAATGTCGTCGATCTCGGCAAAGATGGCTTCGGTGGCGGGGTTGGGCGTGACGATGGCCTCTGACAACAAGCGCTCGGCGAAACGCACCAGCAGGGGCACTTGGTCCACGAAGGGCAGGCCGGCGAGCGATGCGCCCACATCAAGCAGGGGCAATGGCCCGTCATAGGCGCTGTCGATCTGGCCATGATCCGGTGCGATCCGCTTGGCATCCCAGACACCCGGCAAAAAGCGGATGTTCACAAAATGGAAGCGACGGCCAAGGTTCAACTCTTCGGCAGAGGCGCGCAGTTTGGTGACCCCCGCCACGGCCGGGTCGGACTGGTCGAAGATCACATAGGTGCAGGCATCGGGCAGCGCGTGAAAGCGGTAGTCTTCGGCGCGGGTCTGCGTGGTGCGCACCTCTAGAAACCGATGAACCACCCCGCGCAGATGCTCTGGCGGGGCGGTTTCGGTGAAGCTCACATCGCGGGTGGCCTTTTCAAGGCTGTTGCCTTTGGGATCGTAGGCGTCCGTCACAGTGCCCGTCAGCCGACTTTGACCACGGATTTGCCAAAGCTGGCCCCGTCGAGCATGCGCATGAAGGCGTCTGGCGCGTTCTCGAGCCCATCGGTCATGTCCTCGACATACTTGACCGAGCCATCGGCGAGCCAGCCGGACATGTCCTTGACGAACTCGGAATAAAGCGAAAGCGGGAAGCTGTCGAAGATGATGAAGCCCTGCATTTTCACCTTCATCCGCAGCAGCGTGCCCATGATCGCCGGGGCCATATCTGGCCCGTCGGGCAAGCCGGGCAGATTGTACCACGACACCACGCCGCAGACCGGCATCCGCGCAAATGGGTTCAGCAGGGGCAGGACACCATACAGCACCTTGCCGCCGACATTCTCGAAATACACGTCGATCCCATTGGGGCAGGCGGCTTTCAGTTGCGCGGCGAAATCTTCGGCGCGGTGGTCGATGCAAGCGTCAAAGCCCAGCGTGTTCACCACATGGGCGCATTTCTCGGCCCCGCCCGCCACGCCGACGACGCGGCAGCCTTTCAGCTTGGCGATCTGGCCCACGGTTGCGCCCACGGGGCCGGTGGCGGCGGCAACGACGACGGTTTCGCCCGGCTGCGGTTCACCTATTTTGAGCAGGCCCGCATAGGCGGTGTAGCCGGGCATGCCCAGCACGCCCAGTCGCCAGCTTGGGTTTTGCGGGTCTTGGCCAAGGTTCATCACCTGCTCGCCATTCGAGATCGCGTAATCCTGCCAGCCGGAGCCGTTCAGCACGTAATCCCCCGGCGCGAACCCGTCGAGCTTACTCTCGACCACTTGCCCCACGACCTGCGCGGTCATCACGCCGCCAATCTCCACCGGGTCCGCGTAAGATTTGGCGTCATTCATCCGCCCGCGCATGTAGGGGTCAAGCGAGAGGTACGCGGTGCGCACCAACATCTCGCCGTCGCCGGGGGATGGGATGGGGGCGGTTTCCAGCCGCAAAGTCTGGTCATCCGGGCGGCCCTGCGGGCGCTGGGCAAGGACGATGCGGCGGTTTTCGGTGGTGGATTGGGTCATTTGGCGGGCCTCCCGGTTGCGTTAAGCGGTACTCAAGCGTGAAGGGGCGGCGATGGCAACAGGCGCGGCGTGTGACCTGACGGTAGTTCCCCGCGATCCCCCGTACCGGGCTGGAGCCGGGACCTTGATGTCGAGCGTGCTGGCATTGTTCGGCGAGGCCCCGGATCAAGTCCGGGGCGTGTTGCCTCAGAACGGCAGGCGTTCCAGTGTGAACCCTTCGGCCTCCAGCAGCGCAGGCACGCCAGCCGCGCCGGGCAGGTGGGCGGCCCCGAACGCGGCGATGGTCAACCCGTCGGGGGCGGCGAGCAGGTGGGGAATCCAATCGCGGTTGCGTTGGAACAAGAGCAGGTCCAGCATTTCGTCCATCAGCGCATCAAGTTCGCCGCCCGGCAGGTCCACGTGGCGGCGGGTGATGAGGCGGTTGACCTCCAGCACCTGCGCGACCTGTTCCTCGAAATAGCTTTCCATCAGCGTGGCCAGCCCGTCTTCGGCCACCTGTTCGGGTAGGATGCCGAGGGTGAGGTAACGGATTTGCTCCTCGATCGGTTCCTGCCCCATCAGGGAAAACAGGGTGTCATATGGCTCTAACGCGCGCTGCGGCACGCTTGCCTCGCGCGCGGCTTGCATAATGGTGTGGTCCAGACCCGTCACCCCTGCACCCATCTGCGCAATGGCGCAGCCGGGCATGGACAGCATGATTGACAGATACCAAGGCTGGAACTTGGCGGCCATAAACGCGGGGATGCCCCGCGCGGTCATGGCCTGAGCCAATGCCTGCCATTCGGCGTCGGGCATGAGCGAGGGCAGGGTCGGTCCTTCGGTGATGAACAACAGCTCAGGCCGCGTGCTGATGGCGTCTTGCAGCTTGGCTTCTTCCTCGGCGGTGGCTTCGACCAGCAGCAGGTCGGCTTCTGCGATCAAAGGGGCGAGGCGCTCCATCCGGCTGGCAAGGCGTGCATCACTCAGATGCACAGTTCCGATCAGATGGATGATTTGGTCTGCGCGTGTGGCGCGCCAGTGGTTGCCGGTGGCATAAGGCGTGGCCGCAACGCGGGCTTCCAATTCGGCCCGTTCCGCGTCCGACAGGGTCGGGCGCAGGTCGGAACCGCCGCAGGCTTGGGCGCTTGCCTGCGCTGCGACGAAGGAAAAGAGGGCGAGGCAAATGTATCTTAGGATCATGAGACAGACGGTAACTATCACCGCAGGTAGTGGCAACCTAGGCGGCGTTAATCCCGCGCGCCTTGCACCAAATCCGCAAAGTTTCTGGGGTTTGGGAGCGCCGGTAATTCCCTTGCGCATATGCGAGCCTGTCCTGCGGGTTAGAGGGGGTTCTGTTTGCAAGGGGGCGGCAAGCCGGCGACATGCAGCGGAATTGGCGTCATCCTCCGCCGGGCCCTTCGCCGATCAATTGCCGCCATGCAAGCGCAAGGCCTGCTGATTTCCGCAGGAAAGCCCCCGCTGCCTTGCGGAATTCTTCATACCCAACCTGCCCCCCCATAATCAGTCTGGACGGGCATATCCTTGCAGGGAGGTCAGCTCGTG
Organism: uncultured Rhodobacterales bacterium; assembly: GCA_964590545.1. Taxonomy (GTDB): domain Bacteria; phylum Pseudomonadota; class Alphaproteobacteria; order Rhodobacterales; family Rhodobacteraceae; genus Aliishimia. Next base: position 3,521 of record CAZPXE010000388.1, read on the forward strand.
TTGAAGACTGTTGTATCCACTGTTCTCGGTGTTCTTTGCCTAGCCAATCCGGCCACTTCGCAGACAATCGAATGGAATGTCTCGCTTTGGGGAAAACCACGCGCTTTCACAGCGCATGTTGAGAAACTGGCAGAGCTGGTGTCCGACAAAACCGGGGGTGAGTTCACGCTAAACCTTTCTTATGGTGGTCTTTCGAAAAGCCGCGAGAACCTTGACGGGATCAGCGAAGGCAAATTCGAAATGGCGCAGTTTTGCGCCGGGTATCATCCGCAGAAGAATCCGACGATCACGGTTCTGGAATTGCC
>CAZPXE010000389.1:0-3812 GCA_964590545.1 uncultured Rhodobacterales bacterium
CTCGCGGGCGAGAAAGTCTATCGCGACCTGTTCGATCTGACCGAAGAGGCAGAGATGGGCCATATCCAACTCTCGCGTGTCGCCGATCTGGTTGTTGTCGCGCCTGCCACGGCGGATTTGATGGCGAAGATGGCGCAGGGGCTGGCAGGCGATCTGGCCTCAACCCTGCTGCTGGCCACCGACACGCCGGTGCTTATCGCGCCTGCGATGAATGTGCGCATGTGGGAACACCCCGCGACCCAACGCAACCTCGCCACTCTGCAATCCGACGGCATCCACCTTGTTGGACCGAACGCGGGCGACATGGCTTGCGGCGAATTCGGGCCGGGCCGCATGTCCGAACCGCTGGAAATCGTCGCGGCGGTCGAGGCGCGCTTGGGGGATGGTCCGTTGAAAGGGCGCAAAATCCTCGTCACCTCCGGCCCGACCCACGAACCCATCGACCCGGTGCGATACATCGCCAACCGCTCCTCTGGCGCGCAAGGCACCGCGATTGCAGAGGCACTGCGCGACTTAGGCGCAGACGTCACTTTCGTTACCGGCCCTGCTGATGCGCAGCGCCCCGCTGGCGTGCAGGTGGTCGAGGTGCAGACCGCACGTCAAATGCTGGATGCCGCACAAGCCGCGCTGCCTGCCGATGCTGCCATTTGCGCCGCCGCCGTCGCCGATTGGCATGTGGTTGGGGCAGGGGATAGCAAGCTGAAGAAATCCAAAGACGGGACGCCCGCGCTGAGTTTTGCCGAGAACCCCGATATCCTGAAAACCATTTCGCAACCGGGCGACAAACGCCCGGCGCTCGTCGTCGGCTTTGCCGCAGAGACCGATGATGTGATCGAAAACGCCACCGCCAAGCGCCTGCGCAAAGGCTGCGACTGGATCGTCGCCAATGACGTGCGCCCCGAAACCGGCATCATGGGCGGGTCCGAGAATGATGTGACGCTGATCACCGAACACGGTGCCGAAGACTGGCCGCGCCTGAGCAAAACCGAAACCGCCGCTCGCCTCGCGCAGCGCGTGGCCAAGGCGCTGGGCGCGTGAGCGTGCAAATTCAAATGATGTGGGAGCCAGAGGCTGATCGCAGCTTCGGCCTGCCCTCCTACGAAACCCCCGGCGCTGCCGGAGCCGACCTGCGCGCCAACCTGGCGGGCCAAAGCGCGATAGACCTCGCCCCCGGTGCACGGGCGCTGGTGCCAACAGGGCTGCGGTTGGCTATTCCGTTGGGGTATGAGGTGCAACTCCGCCCCCGCTCCGGCCTCGCCCTGAAACACGGGATCACCTTGCCCAATAGCCCGGGCACCATCGACAGCGACTATCGCGGCCCGCTTGGCGTGATCGTGCAGAATGGCGGGGCAGAGGCGTTCACCATCACCCACGGCATGCGCATCGCGCAGATGGTTGTCGCGCCTGTGGTGCAAGCTAATTTCACACCGGTAGATACGCTGGATGACACGCCCCGCGGCAGCGGCGGCTTTGGCTCGACAGGAACTGGCTGAATGCTTTTGGTTTTCGGACTGGCTGCGATGCTTTGGGGCATCGGTGCCGCGATGCGCGCGCCAGTGCAAGCGCGGCTGATCATGGTCGGGCTGCTTTATGTCGCGGTGCTGGCCCTGCATATCGTTCTGCCCGACGGCCACCCCTTGCGTATTGCTACGGGCGGCGGCCCCGCCTTCTGGCTACTGCTCGGCGCTGCCGGCATCTTGGTCTACGGCTACCGCACTGTTTTGAAACGCCTCCGCGCGCAGGCTGAGTTGAAAGAGGCCGAACGCGCACCGACGGATGCGCCGGGTAAATCCGGGACCTTCTCCGAAGCAGAACTCAACCGCTACGCCCGGCACATCGTGCTGCGTGAAGTGGGCGGTGCAGGACAAAAGGCGATGAAAGAGGCCAAGGTGCTGGTGATCGGCGCGGGCGGCCTTGGGAGCCCGGCGCTTCAATACCTCGCGGCAGTCGGGATCGGCACCATCGGTGTTGTGGACGACGACGTGGTCGACAGCGCCAATTTGCAACGGCAGGTGATCCACAAAGACGAACGGATCGGGATGCCCAAAGTCTTCTCCGCCCAGAAGGAGATGGAGTCCCAAAACCCCTTCATCACCGTCCGTCCCTATAACCGCCGCCTCGATGGCGAAACTGCGCAGACGCTGTTTGCCGAGTATGACGTGGTCCTCGACGGCACCGACAATTTCGACACCCGCTATCTGGTCAACGCCGCCGCTGTCGCCACCGGAACACCGCTGATTTCCGGCGCTTTGACGCAATGGGAGGGGCAGCTTTCCGTGTTCGACCCTGCACATGACGCGCCCTGCTACCAATGCATCTTCCCCTCCGCCCCGGACCCTTCCCTTGCGCCGCCCTGTGCCGAGGCGGGCGTGATCGGCCCCTTGCCCGGCGTGATCGGCACCATGATGGCGCTGGAGGCGGTCAAACTCATCACCGGCGCGGGCGCGGTGCTGCGCGGTGAAATGCTGATCTATGACGGGCTGTATGGTGAGACGCGCAAGATCACCCTCAAACGCCGGTCTGATTGTCCGATCTGTGGGCAGGTGGGGTAGGGGCTCTGCCCCAGACCGCAAGCGGTCTTCCCCGGAGTTTACTTGGCCAAGCGAAGCAGAGGCGTTGTGCCCACTTGGCAACCCGGCCCACCCTGACTACCTCTGATCGCAAAGGAGATCGCCCGATGACCAACCCGCTGCTATCCGACTGGACCACACCTTTCGCCGTTCCGCCGTTTTCCAAGATCAGCGATGACGATTTCGCCCCGGCGCTGGATCAGGCACTTGCGACGCATAGCGCCGAGATTGACGCGATTGCAGGCGACACCAGCGAGCCGGTTTTCGACAGTGTTATCGGCGCGTTAGAGGCGGCCGGGGGCGATCTCGACAAGGTCCTAGGCGCGTTCTTCAACATCGCAGGCGCGGACAGCAACCCGGCGCGCGAAGCGCTGCAGCGCGACTTCTCGCCCAAACTCGCCGCTCATTTCGCCGAGATTTCGTCGAACAAAGCTCTCTTCGCCCGCGTCGAGGCGCTTTGGGAAAAACGCGACACGCTGGATCTGACCGATGAACAGGCGCGCGTCCTGATGCTCACCCGCCGGGGGTTCGTGCGCTCTGGCGCGGCGCTGACCGGGGCGGATGATGCACGGATGAAAGAGATCAAATCGCGCCTCGCCGAGCTTGGCACCGCCTTCACTCAAAACCTGCTGGCCGATGAGCGCGACTGGTTCATGCCGCTGAGCGAAGACGACCTTGAAGGCCTGCCCGATTTCGTCATCGACACGGCGCGCGCGGCTGGCAAAGAAAAGGGCGCGGATGGCCCGGTGGTCACACTCAGCCGCTCGCTGATCGTGCCGTTCCTGCAATTCTCAGCCCGGCGCGATCTGCGTGAAACGGCGTTCAAGGCATGGACCGCGCGCGGCGCGAATGGCGGCGAGACGGACAACCGGACCCATGCCGCCGAAATCCTTAAGCTGCGCGAAGAACGGGCCAAACTGCTTGGCTATGACGACTTTGCATCGTTCAAACTGGAAACCGAAATGGCGGGCGATCCGTCCAAGGTGCGCGATCTGCTCATGGCCGTGTGGGAGCCTGCCAAGACCCGCGCCGATGCCGACGCCGCGATTCTGGCCGACATGATGCAGGCCGACGGCGTCAATGGCCCGCTGCAACCGTGGGACTGGCGCTATTACTCCGAAAAACGCCGCGCCGCCGAACACGATCTGAACGAGGCCGAGGTGAAGCCGTATTTCCAACTCGACAAGATGATCGAAGCGTCGTTCGCCTGCGCGCATCGCCTCTTCGGGCTGGACTTTGCGC
>CAZPXE010000390.1:0-3810 GCA_964590545.1 uncultured Rhodobacterales bacterium
TTTAGCTCTGGAGCCGTCGGCGCAGGTCATCTTGGTGCAGGGCGGGTTGGTGCCGGGGGATTTGGTGCGGGTGGATTTGGTGCCGGGGGATTTGGCGTCAGTGAATTTGGCACCGAAGAGTTCGGTGCCAGCCGGTTCGGCTCTGCGTCTCCCGGTTCCGGGGGGCTCGGCGCTGGCGGCACTGCCCCCGGCCTTGGCAACGACGGCGCAGCGGTGCGCATGTTTGCCATGAGCACCCATACAGACCCGACGCCCGAGCCCGCGGTGCATTCTGCGCCTCTTAGCATTGCGCCCAACGCAGCCGGGGCCAGCGCCGCCAAGCGCATGACAACAATCGACACCGTTGACGCAAGCGGCAAGCCGGTTGACGCGACAAGCCCCGATGCCATCACGGTCGGGTCCGGCTTCTCGGGTCAGGAAAACTTCACCAAAAACGGCGGCAGCGTTGATTTCCGCACCCTCGCCGGAAGCAACGCCAACGCGCTTAGGGACGCTGCGCAGGCCGCTGGGCAAATGCTGTTCAACCTCGGCATTGATGAAGATTTTGCGGCCGATCAAAGCAACGGATTTGATATTTCGAAACACATCAAACTCGCCTTTGACGGGTCAGACAAGTTCTTCGAAACGAGCAATCCGCTATGGGGCACGTCAAGCTGGTTGCCGGACATTCTGAACCGGCCCGAGTTGTTTGGAACCGGTTATTCGCTGTCAGGTGGGCGCAATATTCAGTCCGTCACGCGCCAGTTCAAGCCGGGCAATACGTCCGATCACTGGGTTCGGGTGCACTTCATCACGCCTTACCGCAACGCCTCTTATGCGGTGAACGTCACGCCGCGCAGCAATTCAGATTATACGATGATCTCTGCCAATATCCGATCCAAAACAACGCTGTACGTGGATATTCAGTTTACTGGCGCGCAATCCAAGGCCGGTGACAAAGTTTCGTTTGCCCGCTTGAGCAAGCTAAGCTTCGATCTGGCCATTTACGGCGAGCTTGGGGTGCCGACATGATCAGCGCCCTGCCCGGCCTGCTGGCGTCGAAACTGGCGGAGGGCGTCACGAATGTTGGCACCACCTCTGGCCTGTTTTCCCAGCCGTGCCGGGGCATTGCCGGAGATGTGGAGTTTTCGGGCCCTCACGCAAGCCGTGCCGCTGTGTTCGTAGAGCTCGGCGCATTGGATCAGGACGATGATTTGGGAGCGCGCAGCGATGGCGAGGTGATCTCGTTGCCCTTCACGGCCAAGGTGGCGATGTCACTGGCCGGCCCGGAAACTCTGACCCTCGACAGCGCCCAGCGTGATCCGGCCAGTGTGGCGGTCGAGGGTGCCGATCTGATGCTCTCTGTGGTGACTGGTCTGCTTGGTACCGCGCGCGCAGCACGCCGCGACGCGCCACTTTCCGAGGCCGTCATTCACGCCGGTGGGCGCAAACTGTCCGCGCGCTGGCGATATGGACAGACTTTGTCCGTTGCTCCCGCGACAGTTGGCACGAGACATTTGTGGCGCATTGAGGCGCTGTTTGAAGGCTGCCAAACCCTGAGCCCGAGCCCGGCGGAAGGAGGTCACATTCTGCGGGCCGAGATTGCAGGGCAGATCTCAGGCGATCCATTTACTGCGACGATTGAGGGGAGTTCCGCGCAATTGCCGCTGACACTCTTTGTTGGCATTGGGCCGGAGCATGCCGAGCGGCTTACCAGTTTTGGCCTGATACGGCTGGGGGATCTGATGCGCATACCGCGCGGCGAAATCGCAGCGCAATCGGCCCTCATCGCGGATGGCAACGCGGATTTGCAACAGGCGCTTGCGGTGTTGCATGCGGTGTCGATGCTTAGGCTGGACGCAGTGCTCGGCGGGCTTAACGCGGGGCTGCTTTTTGAGCGCCATGCCAGCTTGACGCTGGACCAGATTTGGGATGGGTCCACGCTGACCTTGCCGACAGATATGCGATCAGACCAACGCCTGCGCGTGCGGTTCATGGCCGAACAATTGCTGCGCTTGGTGCGGCCGAACATGCGCGCCCGCGTCACTCTGGGTCAGCTTGCCACACTCAATCCAGAAGGGGTGTAGCGATGTTTACAGAGGTTAAAGACAGCCTTGAGGGCTACGCGAAGTCCTACGACAAGAACGACATCCGGCAACAGCAAAGGTCGGCACAGCAAGTAAAATACAGGTATGATCAAGCGGTTCGCGCACTGAGCGCGGCAGGAGCTGCGCCCGCGAGAACAGACACCAGCAAATCCGTTACAGAGCTTGCAGCGCAGGGGCTGCCTTTGCGCATCCCGGCTGGGGGAAGCGCGACGCTGAGCATCACAGATGTGGCGGGCTGGCACTATGACAGTGCTGTACTGACGTTGACCACCTATGGGGCCAATGTGGCTTTGCCTTTGCCGCTGACCGGCAGCTCACCCGGCCCGTCAAACTTCGCTGCGGTACAGACGTTTTTGCCCAAACAGCCCGTGTTTGTCGCAAGCCTGATCTATGGCTATGTCGGATTGCAACTGATCGGCGCCAGCGTGAACAGCAAAGACAAGTTGGTGCTTGAAGTCGACGGAGTAAAAACCGACCCGGCTTGGTCGTTGACGCTGACCAGCAATGGAAAACGGCAGAGTTACGCGACGAAGCATGTCGGCGGACACCTCGCCAAATTGACGTTACTGCAAAGCGTAGCGCATGCTGTAGAGCCGTGGATTACGGCGATCCTGCCCAACGTGGCCGAAGGATTGGTGGTGGCACAAGACGATGATCGCGTGCTGCACTCAGTTCCGCGCGCATTGCCTGTCAACGAGGCCGCTCAGACGTCAGATTTGAGCAGCTATTTTAATGCCAGCGCAGAGGCCGGTTCAGCGCCAGCGATTTTGCGGATTTCGGCAAGGACTGATTGCTGTGTCTCGGTTAAATTGAGTTACCGTCGCCGACGGCTCGCGGAAGGTGTTTCGGGCGACGCATTGCCGGAAACCGTAGCGCTGTCGCCGTTTGAGCCTGCGGTATTGGCGCCAAGCCTGCCTTTGGGCGATAGCGTGCAGACCACCGTATCTGCGCGCGCGACGGCGATAGGTCCGGCGCTTCTTGGCGTAGGCCCGACGGCCGCGCCTGCGACGTGGCAGACGGTTGCCCTCCCGCCCCGAACCGCGCTGATGCAGCCTTTCACGCTGCCGCAAACCGCCGCGCCTGCCCCGCTTCGGCTGACAGGAATTTGGCTGGGGCTTACAGAGCCGCCTGCGGACGCGGAAACACTCCACGTGGATATCTGTCGTTTTGACGCGGACAGCCGCGCCCCCGGCCCCGCCCTCATCACGGAAAAGATAGAGATCAGCGCGCGCGAAATGGATCTTACCCGTCTGGAAACCGTTCCTGACGCGCCTGTGTTCTTGCATTGGGCCGAGTTCGAAACGCCGCTTGAGATCGACACCGCAGACCTTGCTGAACCGCTGGCGCTGGTCCTGCGTGACCAAAGCGGGCCGATACCTCTGATCGAAGTGCCTGCTCCGGTTTCTGGCCCGCTAATGCCTGCGCTTTGGCGTAATCTGGCGCGCTCAGATCGTTGGCAAGCCCGTCGTTTCGGCGCCGCCGAAAAAGTGCTTCTGTTCGAACTGGGGATAGATCGAGATCACGCCACGCTTTCAATCGACAACGGCAGCGATAGTCAAAGCCTGACATTCACGAAACCGCGCAGTGAGCTTCAGTTTGTGCTGCCGGGCAGGAGCAGTTTGAACTTAACGTGTGATCGTTCTGTTACGTTGAGCGATATCCAGATTGTCAGCTCGAGCATCCCGGAAATTGGCTAAGCGCAACGCCTATTTGCCGATGTCTT
>CAZPXE010000391.1:0-3800 GCA_964590545.1 uncultured Rhodobacterales bacterium
CTCCGATGAAAATCGCTATGATCGGCACCGGTTATGTCGGATTGGTCTCCGGCGTCTGCTTTTCCGACTTTGGGCATGAGGTGGTCTGCGTCGACAAAGACCCCCGCAAGATCGAGATGTTGGAGAGGGGCGAGATCCCGATCTATGAACCCGGCCTTGATGCCCTGCTGGCCAAGAATGTGGAGCAAGGTCGCCTGTCCTTCACCGGCGATCTGACATCTGCCGTCGATGGCGCGGCAGCGGTCTTTATCGCGGTTGGCACTCCGACACGGCGCGGTGATGGCCATGCGGACCTGACCTATGTGATGGCCGCAGCCGAAGAAATTGCCGAGGCAATGACGGATTATGCTGTCGTCGTCACCAAATCGACCGTCCCTGTCGGCACCAATCGGCAGGTCAAACAGACCATTGCCAAGGCCAATCCGGCGGCGGAATTTGATGTGGCCTCGAACCCCGAATTCCTGCGCGAAGGGGCGGCGATTGATGATTTCATGCGCCCCGACCGGGTTGTGGTGGGCGTGCAGAATGACCGGGCCGCCGAGGTCATGTCCGACATCTATCGCCCGCTTTACCTGCGGGACTTCCCGATCATGGTCACCGATCTGGAAAGCGCCGAGATGATCAAATACGCCGCCAACGCCTTCCTTGCGACCAAGATCACCTTCATCAACGAAATAGCCGGCTTGTGTGAACGCACCGGGGCGGATGTAAAAATGGTCTCCAAGGGCATGGGGCTGGACGGGCGCATCGGGAACAAATTCCTGCATGCGGGCCCCGGCTATGGCGGCTCGTGTTTCCCGAAAGACACCCAAGCGCTGGCCCGGATCGGGCAGGATCACGCGATGCCCATGCAGCTCACAGAGACTGTTATCAAGGTCAATGACGAGGTGAAGCGCCGGATGATCGACAAGGTGGTTGATCTGTGCGGTGGCTCGGTGAATGGCAAGACCATCGCGGTGCTGGGCGTGACGTTCAAACCCAATACCGACGATATGCGCGAGGCTCCGTCCCTCACCATTGTCCCTGCCCTTGTCGGCGGCGGCGCCAAGGTTCGCGTGGTCGACCCGCAAGGGCGGCGCGAAGGCGAGGCGCTGTTGCCGGGCGTGTCATGGATCGAAGACGCCTATAAAGCGGCCCAGAACGCTGACGCGCTGGTGATCCTGACCGAATGGAACGAGTTCCGCGCGTTGGACCTGAAGCGTCTGGCCAAACGCATGGCCACTCCGCTTCTGGCCGATCTGCGCAATATCTATAGCCCTAAGGATGCCAAGCGTGCCGGGTTCGAAGGCTATGTTTCTATCGGTCGGGCTGGTTTCGAAACGTAACGCGCATCAATCTGTTGCGGTCAAAACCCGCGTGCTGCCATCCTTGAAACGCAGCCGCTCCACCGCGACCAGCCGGTAACGACCGCCCGCGCCAGTCACTTCGATATGGCCCGGATGCGCGGTCACCTTATACATCTGCGCAGACCCGGCCAGCCGCACCTCATCCTGCCCCGAACCGCCGTGAATGCCATCTGCGCCGGGGCCGGGTTCGAACACATCATCGCCGGGACCGCCCAGCAGGTAATCTTCCTCTCGCGTGCCAACCAGCCGGTCTGCCCTAGCCGTGCCGCGCCGGATCACCCCTTGGCGATACTGCGCGCCGGGTTTGGCATCCCACCATGGGGCTTTGCTGGCATTCCTTCGGTCCAGCACCCGGGCGCGGGGGGGATTGTCATCAAGATGCATGCGCACGCCCCAAGCCCCCCATTTCGACACATGCGAGACATCGGTATATTGCATGAACGGCCCGTCGCTGACCTCAGCCCATGCCTTCCATAGAGCTTTGTAAAGATTTCCCATTTCAGAGGAGCGCACAAAATCGGCCATGAATTCGCTCAGCTGTTCGACCTCCTCCTCAGCCAGCCCCCGCACCGCAAAGCTGTGATGCACATGCTGCCCGCCTTCATAGCCAACCAGCCGCAGCCCATGCCGCTTTGCCAGCTTGGCTTGCTGCTTCCACACCTTTTTGACCTGCGGGATCGAGCCGGCATAGCGGCGCGACAGCAAGCGGTCGCTGAGATAGCGCGTCGCATTCACCTGCGGGCTTTGAATGGCGCGGATCAACTCGGTCCGCATCTCTGGCTTGCTGACTGTTTGGCTGCCGAAGTAACTGGCGATCGCCAACTCGTCGAACGTCTCTGAAGGCGGAACAAACCGCCCCCCCGCCTTCCGTTTCCAGGCCGTAGCCTCCAGCCGCTTTTTTGTGACGTGTGTGTTCATCGCCTGCGAGGCCATCACATGCACCAGCCGCTCCCGCCCCGCCGGACCAAACACATCGTTCCAGATCTGTGCGACCTCGGTGGCCTTTTGCGTGTGATAGTCGTGCAGGCCGCCCTCGCCAAAGCGCGTGCGGGCCTTTTGCTCCAGCCATTTGCTGTGTTTGAACGCCCCGTTCCACGTCTCGTTCGAATATTCCACCCTTATGGCCAGACGCGGATCAAGCGCATCGCGCACATAGCGCGCGAAGGCGCGGATATAGGCGTCATTGGCCTGATGCGGCATGGTGAACCATGGATCAGCCCCCACCTCATTGGCCAGTTGCACTATATATTCCAGCGGCACGCCCTTATGGGTGAAAATCTCGCCGGGTTTGGGCCGATCCCGCCAGCGCTTCTGCGGTGAATTGTTGGTCTTGCTCCAATCCATGAAGCGCAGCACCCGCGCGTCCTGCACCAGTTTCAGCCAATTGGGATTGAACCGCGCCCCGGCTTGATAAAGCGCCAGATTGTCCTCGCGCAGGATCACGATATCCCGGATATGGTTGCCGGCTTTGGTCTGGTGAATGTTCAGATTGAAGGACTCGCCCGCACGGTTTTCAAAAACGATCTGACCGGGGCGGCGGTCCAGCACTTTGGCATCCCCATCAAGTTTCAGCGTGCCCTCCCCTCGATAGGTCAGAACATAGCGGCCCTTGCGGTGTTGGGCGAAAACCGGTTGCCCCGACCAGGCCCAGACCGTCCCGATATGCGACAGCCTGCCGGGAATGCGCTTGGGCCAGCCATTTTCATCCAGCACCCCGGCGGCGCGCAACTCTTCAAAGCGCATCCCGCCCCACTGCCCCGGCTTATGGCCAATCCAGGGGCGCATATGCTTGGCGATGTCCAGAAATTGCAGCGCCATCGTGAAATCCGAGATGCTGCCCGTGTTATAAGCCAGCGTCGGATTATCCAGCCCCTTCGCCGTGAAACCAACGACCATATGTGGGCCTAACCCAAGGGTTAGAGCCACAATTGCCAGAGCGCGGCGGATCAAAATACGCAGATTTGGCACAGGGCGGGGCCTCCTTGCGGGGCTCACTTATACTCGATCAGGGTCCGGGAGCGGCCCCGGCGGCGGTTCACATGATATTCTAGCACACCGCGCGCTTCGGCAAACTTCCCAGCCATCAGTAAGGCGCTTTTCTGCCAAGCGAAGCGGTCATTGCCGTCGCGGCGGGCAATCCGGGCGATTTGCGCCGGATAGATCAGCGCCAGCAGCAGCCCCCAAGGCCAGGTCAGCAGTGCAGCCAGCAGGATCAAGGCGGGAATTATGGCGCCCCACAGCAAGGCGCGGCGCGTCTCCGTCACCCAGTGCCGTTCGGGCGGCGCCCCATGCATCGCGGCGCCTTCGGCAAAGGCGTGCCCGCCGCGGCGACTGCGTTTCCAGAATTGGCCAAACCGGGTCATGGCCGCGTCATGCAGGGTCATTTCCGCATCGATCCGCCAGATTTGCCAGCCCGCCGCCCGCAGCCGCACGCAGAGCTCCGGCTCCTCGCCC
>CAZPXE010000392.1:0-3794 GCA_964590545.1 uncultured Rhodobacterales bacterium
CAAGCGCGGTTTGGACGGCCTCGCTCCACGCGCGCGGTGTGCGGGTCGAGAATTGCGCAGGAATACGCTCGCCTGCCGGATTGATCCGCGCCAGAATAGACGGGAGGCGTTTGGCCACCTCGCCCCGGCTCATACCAGAGCGCAAGGAGGGGTCATAATAGGCGCGCAGCACCAGCATATCAAAGCCCGTCAGAACGGTATGCACATTGTCGTCGTTGAACACCGAGTCCGACAGGCGGTAGAGGTCATTCAGTGGTCCAATCGCTTGCGCCAGTTCTTCATGCAGACAGTCGCGCACTTCCTGCGGCGAGGCATCATTGGGCAGGAAAATCGCCAGCTTGTCACGCGTGCGCAACAGGGTCCAATTGGTCTGCGACGTGCGGCGCTTGGCCCGATATTCATCCATCGAACTGACATTTGGCACCACGAAACAGGCGGCTTTCGGCAAGGCCTTGCGGATCTCGGCGCGTGGGATCGCCTCAATCGTGATATTGGCTGACGCATTTTGAACGCGGGATATATCGACATTCGCTTCGGTTTGAAGCCGATAGATCAAGCGCCCAAGATCAGGGCCCAGTGACAGGGGCGGCGCGCCAGTGACGCGCACCGTGATCGGGCCTTCGAATTTGGTAAAGACGGGCAGGGCACGACCGGATTCCAGCTGGAAACTCAACTCGATAAAGTCCAGCGCCAGATCATTGTTGGAAATCCGCGCGGGCGCGTTTTTCGGCGCGCCAAAGGTTTTCATCGGGGGCAGGGCGCTTGCGCTGGTCAGGTTGACTTCGGCCCGCGTGGGCGCATCGGCAATCGGCATCAGCGGCGTCGCGGGGGCACAGGCGTTCAAAAGAAGGGCAAGCGGCAGCACAAAACGACGCATTACGTGAGAACCCTTCCATATTTGATGAACGGGGAAAGCTCACCAATCCGGTCATAGAGTTTACGCGCAGTGTGGTTAAAATCCTGTGTAAGCCAGTAGACGCTCGGTGCGCCTTCGGCGTCGGCGGCGGCATAGACCGCTTCGATCAGCTTGCGCCCAATCCCGGTGCCGCGTGTTTGGGGCGTCGCGAACAGGTCTTGCAGATAGCAAACCCGCTCAACCTTCCAGCCATGGGCGTGGAACAGGTAGTGTACCAGTCCCACCAGCTTGCCGCCTTGTTCGGCCACCAAGCCATTGAAACTGTTCGGATCATCACTCAGCAGACGCGCAAAGGTGCTGTCGTAAACTGACTGAGGAAGCTTTGTTTCGTAGAATTCGAGGTAGGAGCACCACAATTGAGACCACTGGTCGCGGTCGGACTCCTCTAGGGGGCGCACCAAAGGTGCGTCTGCCGTCGTCATTACTGCCTGCCTCGCCTTTTTGGCTATTGGATGTGCGTGTTTTCACGCTTCATCCCGGCCAGCTTAGGGAGCAAATGGGGCAACAATGTGGCATTTAGGGCCGAGGCGGACCCAGTCTTACTGTTTTTTAAGGATAATTTTGCTTTGGCGACTCGCGTTGCGCCTAACCTCTTAACTATAGGTTAAATTTTCCTGCGGGTTAAGGGGAAGAAGCGGGTCGAATTCTCCCCAGAGCGCCCCGACGCAATAAAAAGCCGGGCGCGTCATAGATACGCGCCCGGCCAGAGCGGGGAGAGGGAGGACGACCTCTCCCAACGCATATCAGTCAGTGTAACTGGTGACGTAACTGTTCAAAAACCGGCTCGCCTGCCCCACGTTCAACACTTTGGTTTCGCTCAATTGGAAGCCTGCGAAAACCGGATTGGTCTCTTCGTCGTCCACACTTTCCTCGGCGCGTAAGTCCAAGTCACTATTTTCGCGCTGAACACGATCCATCGTCGCGCGGGGATTGTCTTGGACATCGGCTTGAGGCGGATTGGGCGGGATCAAAAATTCATTCAGCGATCCTACGCCTTGCTCCAATCCTTCCAGAAACGAAGTTGTCTCGGACCCAACGCTCCAGCGCTGCAACATCGGGTGCTCTTCGGGCCGGCCTTCATTTTCAGGTGCGTCATCCTCATCTTCGATGTGCGTATCGGTCGCGTTTTGATCTTGTCCCAAGTCCTGCTCAGCCTTTGCGAAAGCAATCGCGATCAAGCGGTCTGTCGGCATTGTCTGATCATCAATCTGAGCATAGGCGGCTTGAATCTCATTCGCCAACTCGTGAACCTGCACCTCGTCAGGGTCGCTGACCTTGGCCAGTTCCACCAGCTCTTGCAGCATTGCGGGGATTTGTTCGCTTATCTTGGCCGCCCGTGCCTGCTGCCGCTGGGCGATAAACTCGTCTGCGACAGCGGCGGCCTCGCGTTCGTCTTTTTTGTAGATTGCGCGCTCTTTCGCGGCTTCCATTTTTGCTTTCGCTTCACCGCGCAGATCGAGGTGGTCGGCTGATACGAGAAATCTGTTTGCGATCTGGTAGACTTCCACAGCGGTCCATTGGCGGGTTGCTTGCGCGTCATCGCTTAAGCGTTGGGCCAAAGCGACGGCAAGTGCTTTGGCGTCCTCGCCCGGCTCGCCGAGATTGTGATGCGCGAAGGCAAGCGCAACGCGAAGCAGATCATCCTCGAAACCTGCCGGAACCGCTTCGCCGGCCTCTCGCTTGCGGCGCAGCCGTGTCTCCCGTTCAGCGCCACGCACCAGTTCATCCAAATCTAAGTTCGGACTGGCCCCGTTTGCGATCAGATCCGCGCCCAACGTGCGCACCGCTTGTGTGATCTGCGCAGCGTCGCCACCGCCAACGGCTGTCAGCAGCCGCTCCCACGCCTGATCGTGTTGGGGCGCAAGTCTGATGATCGGGTCGGCTGTGACTTCCACCATCGCGTCGTCTTCGTCATCGAAAAACTCGTCTAAACTTGCCCAATTTGCGGGGGCGAGCTGTTCGGCATCTTGGAAGTCTCTGTTTTTGCGTTCAATCTTGGCCAGTTTCGCCAAGGCAACCGCCATCCCGTCACCTTGCGGCGCGTCGAGGTAAGAGCTTTGCCATGCGCGCGCCATCGCCTCTGACATCATCTTCACCATGTAATCATCGCGCCGCCACGCGGCTGCACACATATCGTTGAAGAGATTGACGAACTCCCTTGGGATGTCTTGCGCTGAGATTGTCGCAGCATTTTCGTCGAGCCCGTCTTCCGGACCCGGATTGCGAAACTCTTGGTCACCATCCGTCTGGAACTCCCGATGCAGCTGTCGCAACATGTTCAGCAGATTGGTTGCTATGTCTTGCTGTGTTGCTCCATCCACGTCCCAATGGGTAAGAGCGGCTTCAGGCAGATTATCCGCACGCAACAAATCGGCCATCTCAAGTTTGAAGATAGAAATGTCACGGGCCAGATTATTGACGGCTGATCTGGGATCATCGCCCATGTCAAGTGCCAGTATCACGTTCTCTACACCGGATTGGAAGGGCTGCCTGTACGGAAGATAGGCGCCGTGTGTGAAGCGTTTCCATTGCTCTTCAGAATACGTCTCGTCCATATCGCTGTCCTCTCAATGCTCAGGGCTGGCCCGCATTGGGGCCGGATTGACAGGACAACGCGGTGGGCCGTGGGTTTATTCGGAAGTTTTTTCGGGGCCGTCATCCAGACTGTCTCGCAATGCGGCGCGGGCGCGGGCGAGGCGGGACATGACGGTGCCTTTGGGCAAACCAAGCGTTTGGGCAATGGCGGCGGGGCTGGTCTCTCCGGCCATGACGCGGGCCAGTACCGCTTGTTGCGGCTCGGGCAGGCGGGCGATGGCGCGGCGGGCGTCGTGCAAGGCAAGGCGCGCATCGGTTGTCGGCGGGATCGTAGCGCTGTTCT
>CAZPXE010000393.1:0-3791 GCA_964590545.1 uncultured Rhodobacterales bacterium
CCTTGTTCCAAGGCCTGCGTCCAAGCCGCACCTTGGTGCCAATCAATGACATCCCGAACCTTGCCAATCTGAATGATGCATTCCTGCAAACCGTCGCTGACGGCGATGGCAACTACTACGGCGTGCTCTATGAAGCCGCGATGGGTGGCGGTATCTTCTGCCACATCCCCACCTCCGAAGAACTGGGTCTAGACGTGCCAACCACGTGGGACGAATTCATGGCCAACAACGCGGTTATTGCGGAAAACACAGACAAAGCACCCGTGATCCAGACATACCGCGACACATGGACAAGCCAGCTTTTCGTTTTGGCTGACTATTATAATGTCCAAGCGGCTGAGCCTGATTTTGCAGCGTCCTACACCGCAAATGAAGCAAAGTACGCCACAACGCCCGCGGCACAGGCCGGTTTCGACCGTTTGCAGCAGGTTTACGAGGCGGGTTTCTTGAACGAAGACTTTGGTGCGGCAGGCTTTGACGACGGCCTGGCCAAACTCGCCACCGGCGAAGGCGTCCACTATCCAATGCTGACCTTTGCCCTTGGCAATATCCAGCAAAACAACCCTGATTTGATCAACGACATCGGCTTCTTCGCCCAGCCTGGTGACAATGCTGAGGCCAATGGTCTGACCATCTGGTTGCCTGCTGGCACGTACATCCCCCAAAGCTCCGATAATATCGAGGCCGCCAAGGATTTCTTGAACTTTATGGCATCCCCTGAAGGCTGTCAGGCGATTGTGGATGTGAACGGTGCGACAGGTCCGATGCTGGTGCAGGGCTGTGACCTGCCAGAAACTGTGCCGACCGCCGTCAGCGACATGCTGCCCTACTTTGAGGCAGACGATTTGACCGCGCCCGCGCTTGAATTCCTGTCCCCAATCAAAGGTCCAGCCCTTGAACAGTTCACTGTTGAGGTCGGGTCTGGAATTCGTGGCGCTGCTGAAGCCGCAGAACTTTACGACCAAGACGTTGCCAAGCAGGCCCGTCAACTGGGTCTCGAAGACTGGTAGACCGCCAAATTCCAGACGTCAGGGCTCGCCTTGTGCGGGCCCTGATTTAATTGAGGACTGACATGTCGCGCGCATCACGCCCATCCCCCTATCCATATTGGTTCGTGCTGCCCGGCGCGGTTATTTTCGTGGTGTTCTTCATCGTTCCCACGATCGCGTCCTTCTACTTTTCTCTCACCTATTGGGACCCGTTCGAGGCGCGTTTCGCAGGGTGGGACAACTATATACAATTCTTTTCACAGCCATTTTTGGTCCAAGGCGCTGTGAACACATTGCTGTTCGCGTTCATCACATCCGTGCTGAAAACCGTCCTTGGATTGCTCTTGGCGGTGCTGCTCACTTCCGGTGTGTTGGGGCAATCACTACTGCGATCCATCGTGTTTTTTCCTGTGCTGGTATCCACCATCGGTGTGGGCTTGTTGTTTCAGGAACTGATGCACCCGACCGAAGGGGCCATCAACGTATCGCTGCCCTATATCGGCATTGACGGTCCCGGCTGGTTGACGAACCCGAAACTGGCATTGTTTTCCGTAGCCCTCATTGATGTGTGGCGTGGGGTCGGGCTGGCCACATTGATCTTTATCGCGGGCCTCGCCACGATTGGAACCGAATATTACGAAGCCGCCCGAATTGACGGGGCGACCAAGCTGCAATTGTTCTGGCGTGTCACCGTGCCGTTGGTCCGCCCGGCGACGACAACCGTTATCATCCTCAGCCTGATCGGCGGGTTGCGCTTGTTCGATCTGATCTGGGCGATGACACGCGGCGGGCCTGGTTTCTCATCCGATGTCTTGGCCAGCATTATCTACAAACAATATCAGGCGGGCTTTTGGGGGCTGTCGACGGCAGGCAATGTGATCCTGTTCATGATGATCGCCTTCATCGTCGCACCGCTGGCCTATTGGCTGAACAAAAGGACGATCACAGCATGACCCGCCGTGTCTCTCTCCGCGATATCATAACCCTGTTCGCGGCCCTCTTAACCTTCGTCGTGCCGTTCCTGCTTATGTTCGTTAATGCAGGCAAATCCGCGCCCGAGGCAAGTCAGCCGCGCCGTCTATGTGCTGATGTTGTCCGGTCTTATGATCCCGCCGGCTGTTGTGCCGACGATCTGGCTGCTGCAAGGGGTGAACCTGTTTAAGACCCTCAACGGCATGATCCTCATTCAGGTCGCCTATGGCATGGGGTTCACCGTGCTGCTGTATCGCAATTTCATCGGGACGATTCCGCGTGAATTGGACGAAGCGGCAATCATTGACGGGGCAAAGCCGTGGTAAGTGTTTTTCCGCGTTATCATGCCGCTGCTGAAACCGGTTACGGTGACGATCGTCGTGGTGCAATCCATCACGATCTTTAACGACTTCACGCACCCGCTGTATTACTTGCCGGGCCGAGACAACGTAACCGTACAGTTGACACTGTATAATTTTCAAAGCCAGTTCGTAAGCCAGCTGAACCTGCTGTTTATGAACATTTTATTGATCACCATTCCCCCCCTGATCGTCTTCATCTTCTTCAACAGACAGATCGTGGCAGGCATGACCAACGGCGCTGTAAAAGGATAAACCATGGCACAAGTGGTGTTGAAAGATCTGAGGAAAAGCTTTGGCGCGGTAGACGTGATCAAAGGTGTGAACCTTCAAATCGAAGACGGCGAATTTTGCGTCTTTGTGGGGCCGTCGGGCTGCGGGAAATCGACGCTGTTGCGGATGATATCCGGGCTTGAGGAACAGACCTCTGGCGCGATCGAAATTGGCGGACAAGACGTGTCTGGCGCGGATCCGTCCAAGCGTGGGATCGCGATGGTGTTTCAGAACTACGCGCTTTATCCCCATTTGACAGTGCGCGACAATATCGGCTTCGGGCTTAGCCTTGCGCGGACACCGAAGGCGGACATCGCTGCCAAAGTCGCTGAGGTTGCAGAGGTTCTACAGCTTGGCGATTACCTTGATCGCAAACCCGCCGAGCTTTCGGGTGGGCAACGCCAGCGCGTTGCCATCGGTCGCTCCATTGTTCGCGACCCGAAGGTCTTTCTATTTGATGAACCGCTGTCAAACCTCGATGCAGCCCTGCGCAGCCAGATGCGGATGGAGCTGACAGACCTGCATGCACGGTTGGGTACAACGATGATTTACGTGACCCACGACCAAGTCGAAGCCATGACGATGGCTGACAAGATTGTTGTGCTGAAAGACGGTCTGGTCGAACAGGTCGGCGCCCCGAAGATGAACCTGTTTGAAGGCAAGGTTGCCAGCGACCGTGGCTGCAAAATCTACGGCATCCGCCCTGAACACATCGCCGTGTCCGAGACGGAAGGCGAGTGGTCAGGCCCCGTGCGCCATTTGGAACGGCTCGGCGCGGACACAATCGTGCATATCGACGCGAAGGATATTGGCCAAGTGGTCGCGCGGGTCGACGGCAGTCGTGGATTCACGGCAGGACAAACTCTATTCATGTCACCCGACCGAGACCGCGAAATTCGGTTCTAAAGACCAACGCACTGATCTCGACCATGGTTTGTAAATACCCTGAAAGTTGCTTTGCCGCTTTCGGCATGATGCTTCGAGTAACTCTACCGGGCATTGGGCCGCACATCTCAGCATTCGACCAGTGTCATCGGACCAACGGCGGACAAAGTCCCAATGCCGTCAAGGCGTTAACCTTCCAGGGCGATGCAGCCCTTTGGACCTGTCGCGGTTTGATGCTGCTCCTTTGATAGCATTTACTGCAACAAGGGAGACGGACTTTGGGACTAAAACGGACGGACGAATTCCATGCTGA
>CAZPXE010000394.1:0-3774 GCA_964590545.1 uncultured Rhodobacterales bacterium
GGAGGCCGCAGGCCGGGGGGCAGAGCCCCCTTCCCGCACATCAGTTCAGGACCACCGATATGCGCACCAGCACCACCGACACACCCAAAGGCCCCATCTTCGCCCGCCATTGGGGCGATGAAAGCCTGCCGCGCCTGCTGATGCTGCACGGCTTCCCCGAATATTCCGGCGCGTGGGAGGAGCTTGCCCAGCGCCTCAAGCACCGCTTCCACTGCATCGCGCCGGATCAGCGCGGCTATGGGCAGACGGGCGGGCCGGATAATGTGGCCGATTACACGACCTCGGAACTGGTGAAGGACATGCTGCCGCTGATCGGGGACGCGCCGCTGACGGTGCTGGGCCATGACTGGGGCGCGGCGGTGGCCTATGGGCTGGCCATGTTCAAACCCGATCTGGTGGAGCGTCTCATTATCGCCAATGGCGTCCACCCTGCCCCCTTCCAGCGCGAGATGGCGGCGGGCGGGGCACAAACCGAAGCTTCGCAATACATCCTCGCCCTGCGGCGGGACGGCTCGGAAGAACATTTTGCCGCCGATAACTATGCGCGGATGCAAAAGCTGTTCTCTGCCAAAATGGATTTTGATTGGTTCACGGGCGAGAAGCGCGCGGCATATCTGGCCGAATGGTCCCGGCCCGGACGGCTCAAGACGATGATCCACTGGTATCGCGCCTCGCCCCTGCGCGTCGCCAAGCCGGGCGCGCCGATCACCGACTTGCCGGAGTTGCCCAAAGAGCGCCTGATGGTGCGCTGCCCGCATCTGTTGATCTGGGGGGAAGGCGACACGGCGCTACTGCCCGACAGCACGGCGGGGCTGGAGGACTATGCGCCGGACCTGACCCGAGTGACGATTGATGGCGCGGATCACTGGCTGGCGCATCAGAAGCCGGATGAGATGGCGGCAGCCATCTTGGAGTGGGTCGATAGGTCATAGACAGCCCCGGATCGCCGCCAACCCGGTTCGCTCGAAAAACAACGTGACTCCTGCCCCTCTCCTTGCCACTCTGCTTGCGCAACACGGGAGGGAGACCCATGCGCTACACATTGGCCCGCGCGGCGGAACTGGCCGAAGCTTCATACGAGGGCAAGTCGGCAGACGTGATCGGTTTTCAGTGGAAAGACACGCTGGATCAGGATGATGTCATGGCGCATCTGCTGACGGATAACACGCTGCTGATCGTGGGGTCGAACTCGTGGCGTGACTATGTGCGCTTCAACCTGCGCGTCCGGCGGATGGGCGCGCCGCGTCTGCGCTTTGCCAACCTGCCGATGCAGGTGACATGGCACCAAGGGTTCATGGCCTATACCAAGGCGGTGCAGGATTGGGTGATGGCGAAAAATGTGACGCCCTCTTTCATCATCGGCCACTCGCTGGGGGCCGCCGCCACGCAAATCCTGTCTGCAGGCTGGGGCATCCCGGCCATCGCCTTTGCCGCCCCGCGCACCTGCCGCACAGCCAATGCGCAGGCGCTTGCGCCGAAGTGCCTCTGCGTGAACCGCTCCGATGATCGGGTATGTTCGGTGCCGGGCAGCTTCAAACATGCTGGCAGTGTGAAGCCGTACAAACCCAGCACGCCCAATGCCGGGATGGATCACAAAATGTCCCACTACCGCAGCGCCGTGGTCGATGGCACCGCCCGCAACCTGCTGCCCCGTGTCTGGCCGCAATAAGCGCGGTTAACGCCCCGCATGGGCGCGCGACGCGTCCTTCATAGCAAACGCGCTATACCTGCCCTCGCAATTGCATATAGCAGACCGAGCCGAGGGGCGCTGACCGTCCGCGCACAGGTCAGATCGTACGCGCGTTCATCCCACATTCACAAATGCGCCCGTATACCGGGTACTTCGGCAGGAACCTGCTCAACTTCCCCTTATGCGAGTTGCGCGAGGCGGAACACCATATTCCTGCCGCGATCAGACCCAACCTCAAACACAGTTAACCAAGACGAAAGCCTTAGCTTCGAACGGATGCTGCTATCCGACCGGGCCAAGATGTTGAATATTCGCACTTGAAAGGGAAACCTGTGAAAAAAGTACTTGCTGCCGCTCTGTTGAGCTTTGCCGGAACCTCCGCGATGGCCTGTTCTGCCGACCAAGCCAAGGTTCTTTCGACCTCCATTATCGACCTCACACAAGAGGTCGTCGCGAAAGACCCCGCGAACCTGGGCCTCGTCCTGTCGGTCCTGCAATCCGCTGCCGTGACCGAATATCATTCCGACGCTTCGGCCCCCGGCTGCGCCCGTCAGGCCCAAATCCTGACCACGCTGCAAGAGGTCGCGGATGCGCTGAATTCCGAAGACGCGGCGATGCTGGTGACAGACCAAACCTGATCTCGCAAGGCTGCGCAGGCCGCTTCCGCCGCGCGCAGCCCCCCGCTCTCCACTGTCATGCTACGAACACTGGGATGCGCGAAACGCGCCCAGTTGGCATACGCATAGGGCCGCCGCCCGGACAGATCCCCAACAATGTCCGGACGCGCGACCCAGAAGGCGGGCGCCCCAGCCCGCTTTCACCTTCCCCCACCGCCCCCGCTCTGGCATACTGCACGCCAACCAACAAAAGTTGAGCAGCTGCCATGGCCAATGACCTTCTGACGGGGGCTTCCAGCCCAGCAAAAACCTATGACGCCTCCTCCATCCAGGTGCTGGAGGATATGGAACACGTCCGCCTGCGCCCCGGCATGTATATCGGCGGCAAGGATGACCGGGCGCTGCACCATATGGTGGCGGAAATCGTCGACAACTCCATGGATGAGGCTGTTGCGGGCCACGCCACATGGATTGAGATTGAGCTGCACGACAATGGCCACGTGTCGGTGCGCGACAATGGGCGCGGCATTCCGACCGACCCGCACCCCAAAGACCCGTCCAAATCCGCGCTGGAGATCATCTTTTGCACCCTGAACGCGGGCGGCAAATTCTCGGGCGACAGTTACGAAACCTCGGGCGGTCTGCACGGGGTCGGCTCGTCGGTGGTCAACGCCCTGTCCGACCACCTACGGGTGGAAGTGGCGCGGAACAAAGAACTCTACGCGATGGAATTCGCCCGCGGCGTGCCGCAGGGCAAGCTGGAAAAGATCGGCGCGGCCCCAAATCGGCGCGGCACGGCGGTCACGTTCCACCCGGATGCGGAGATTTTCGGCTCGCTCAAGCTGAAACCGGCGCGGCTGTTCAAGATGGCGCGGTCCAAGGCCTACCTGTTCTCAGGTGTCGAAATCCGCTGGAAATCACATATCCCGGATGGCGACACGCCGATGGAGGCGAAATTCCACTTCCCCGGCGGACTGGCCGATTACCTGAACGAAACCCTAAGCGGCGCAACCACTTACGCCGACAACCCGTTCACCGGAAGCGTGTCCTTCGAGAAATTCTCCGCCCCCGGCAAGGTCGAATGGGCGATCAACTGGACGCCCTCGCGCGATGGCTTCATCCAGTCCTATTGCAACACCGTTCCCACCCCCGAAGGCGGCACGCATGAGGCCGGGTTCTGGGCTGCGATCCTAAAGGGCATCAAGGCCTATGGTGAGTTGGTGTCGAACAAAAAAGCCAGCACCATCACGCGCGAGGACCTGACGACCGGCGCAGGCGCGCTTGTCTCCTGCTTTATCCGAGAGCCGGAATTCGTCGGCCAAACCAAGGACCGGCTGGCCACGGTGGACGCGCAGCGCATGGTCGAAAACTCCGTCCGGGACCATTTCGACAACTGGCTGGCGGCGCATACGAAATCGGCGGGCGCAATCCTCGATTTTCTGGTGCTGCGGGCTGAAGAGCGGCTTC
>CAZPXE010000395.1:0-3768 GCA_964590545.1 uncultured Rhodobacterales bacterium
GCGACGTTTGAGGATCCGAATTTTGTGAAGACCGATGTGCAATCGGACGGGATGACGGTCGTGGGCAGCTATGATCCTGAGAGTTTCTCGTCGTCTGAGGCGCGCAAGATGGCGGCGTTTAGCTGTTTGGGCGGGGATGTGGCGAGTTTCTCGGAGGCTGACGCCGGTGGGAACATGGAGTTCACAGCCGTTTGCGCGCAGGGGACCTTTCACGGCGCTGGTTCTGGTGTGAACTTCACGCGGACCGGACCGAATGCGGCGACCTATTCGTCGGTGTATAGTGAGAATGATGTCATCACATATGCCGAAGGCACGTTCACGTTCTGATTGGGTGGGGGCTTTGCCCCCGCTGCTCGCAGCGACTCCCCCGCGTTGTTTGATATCCAAAGAGGGGCGAGGATTTGATCACGTTGAGGGGGCTAAGTCACCGTAAGTGATGTTTGTCACCGAATGCTGCTTTATGTGATAACAACCCGAATTGCCCCGTTCGCCCTGTCGGGGTAGCCCATCGGTGTGCAACCGAAGGAGCCATCTTGGACAGCAATGCCCGCTTGATCGTCAAATCCGTCACTTGGCAGGCGCTTGGCTTTCTAGTGATGTCGGCGGTGGCTTTCATGTTCACGGGATCGCTCGGGGCGAGTTCCGGGATTGCCCTGTCGGGCGCGGCCGTCGGGTTGGTATCGTATGTCCTGCACGAAAAAGCGTGGTCGTGGATCGCGTGGGGGCGGGGTGATTAAGGTCGGGTTAATGCATCCTGATCCCAAATATCCTGACCCTAAATGCCGTCTAGGTAGACGCCGATAGCTTCTTCGAGTTCCGTTTCCTCGTAGCGGAAGTGGGAGCGGACCACTTCGTGCAGTTTGTCGAAGATGGCGCGGACTTGGGTGAACGTGCTCTCTGTTGGGGAT
The DNA here is from genome assembly GCA_964590545.1 of uncultured Rhodobacterales bacterium. Classification (GTDB taxonomy): domain Bacteria; phylum Pseudomonadota; class Alphaproteobacteria; order Rhodobacterales; family Rhodobacteraceae; genus Aliishimia. The sequence goes on from CAZPXE010000395.1 coordinate 909, forward strand.
TGGTCCAAGGTCTGCGCGGCAGCGGCGAGGCGATCGAGCAGTTCGTGGACGACTTTATGTTCGGCGCGGAGTTTGGCGACCACGGCGGCGAAGCCTGAAGGGGCGGCGGCGTCAATGCCGGGGAACATATGCGCTTCTTCAATGTTATGGTGCATCGTCAGCACATGGCATTGCTGGCCACAGAGCGATCCGAAGGCGCGGTAGTTTTGGGCCATGTCGGTGTTCAGCACGATTTGCGAGAGTTCCGCCGGCGGCGCATCGCCCGCCTCGATCCGGTCGATCACCATTTTGATCCGGGCCATGTCTTGCAAGTAGTGGCGGTGCATCATGGCGAGTTGTCTGCCCTTGGATCGGTCGGCATCGGTGGCCTGCGGCACCTTGGGGGCCGAAGGGCGCGCGGCTTCGTTCAGGGTCAGATCGGCGAGTGGGGTGCTGTGCAATTCGCTGCTCATGCGCCTTCACCCCATTTGTAGTTGAAAGAGATCGAGATGCGCTCTTCATCGGCATTGTTCAGGGGCACTTCATGGCGCAGCCAGCTTTCCCAGAGCAGCACATCGCCCGGTTTGGGCGCGACGTAGTGGAACATGCGCAGGTCTTCGCGGGCATCGGCGCGGCGGGCCGGGGCGGCCATCATCATCGGCAGGCGCGGGTCTTCGAATTTGATCGCAGAGGCGCCGTCAGGAACGGCCACATAGGTCGTGCCGGAGATCACCGAATGGGGATGGATATGAGAGGTATGGATGCCGCCGGGGGGCAGGATGTTGATCCAGATGTCTTCCAGTTCCAATTCGCGGCCATCGAGGTCGAAATCAAGTTCCGCCGCGAAGGCAGCGACGTGTTTGTCGAGCGTCGCCACAAGATCTGCGAAGATCGGGAAGCGCCAAGGCAGGTCGGCGAGGGAAGCGTAGGAGGTGTAGCCGGGGTATCCGTTTGCCTCGCTCCAATCCTGACCGGCCTCGTCATCCTGAGCGATGGACCAGCAGGCGGTTTCGAGGTCAGTCGCCAAAACGACCTCGCCAAGATCAGACAGGCGGGCGGCATAGAGGCGGGTGGCAAAGAGTGAGGTGATTTGTGACATGCTTGCCTTATGACAAACCTTACCCCCGGCGTGAAAGGGAGAAAGCGCCTGAGCTTGAAAACGGGTGAACCTCAGTCTGCACTGAAAGGCAGGGGCTGGCCGTGTTTCGTCAGCAATTCAAGCGTATGTTCAGAATTGCCGTCTGCGGCATAGGCGCTGAACGTTTGTTGCCAGACACCGTTGACCAACTTCTTGATGCTATAGGCCGGGATCGGATCGCGGACCAGTTGGTCACCGCACATCATATGTGTTTCATGGGCGGAGACAAATGAGCCATCTTCGCGAAACTCAGCTGACAGGCAACGACGCACCCTTTGTGTCACCCCAAGCAATTTTGCCTGATAGACCGAATTGTCGAACAGCAGGCGCATATCTTCGCGGGTTCGCACCTTCTGCTTGCCGCGGAATGTTTCGACCAGATGAGGCAGGTAAAAGAATTGGGCGAATAAGTCGAAGTCGTTGCGATCCAGTGCGATGCCAGTGACCTTCAGCATGTGCCGCGCAACTTCCATCGGATCCTTGTCGTTGAATGGTTCGGAAATGAATTCAGGAGCGAGGACGCTATAGATGCCCTCACCATTACCTTGACCGTCATCCCGCGCAGGAAATTGCCGCGCCTCGTCTTGCATTCCAAATTTCTCCCGCTCACCCACGCGCGGCGAGATAGCCGCTCATGTTCCCAACTCGGACCAGGTAGCGGCATCGTTTGCGGGATTGCGCGCGATTTCAAGGAATTAACACGGCAGCAGCAAAAAAAGTAACGATTTAGCAGAAAACACTCGTCATGGTAGAAATTTGCTGTGAATGAGCGGTTAGCCGCTGCTCGTCATAGTAGATTTAGCAACAGATCATTCACAATCGATTTTCCCACAAAGGGCTTGCTTTATCGTGGGGGCCGTCGTATTCCGCGCGCTCATCATGGACTCCACTGGAATCAGGGTGACTTGCGCCACATGGCGAAGGCTCTCCAGTGATGTTGGAAAGGACAAGGCGCATGAACGCCAATGAACTGCGTGAAAAAACGCCGGATCAGCTTGTCGAAGAGCTGGCCAATCTGAAAAAAGAAAGCTTCAACCTGCGCTTCCAGCAGGCGACAGGTCAGCTTGAGAACCCGGCGCGTATGCGTTCGGTCAAGCGTGACGTGGCGCGGATCAAGACGATCCTGAATGAAAAAGCCCAAGCGGCTGCGGAATAAGGAGAGCATTTATGCCTAAGCGTATCCTGCAAGGCGTCGTGACCTCCGACGCAAACGCACAAACAGTCACCGTGTCCGTCGAGCGTCGCTTCACGCACCCGGTTCTGAAAAAGACCATTCGTAAGTCCAAGAAGTACCGGGCGCACGATGAACAGAATACCTTCAAGGTAGGTGACAAGGTTCGCATCATAGAATGCGCGCCGAAGTCCAAAACGAAACGCTGGGAGGTGCTTGAGGCCTAAGCGCCTCGGGCAAAGCCCGGTTTGAACGAAACCATGGGGGAAAAGCGAAAGCTCCCCAAAGGTCAGGAGAAACCACATGATCCAGATGCAGACCAATCTGGATGTTGCTGACAACTCCGGCGCTCGCCGAGTTCAGTGCATCAAGGTCCTGGGTGGTTCCAAGCGTAAATACGCATCCGTGGGCGACATCATTGTCGTCTCGGTAAAGGAAGCCATCCCGCGCGGCCGCGTGAAGAAAGGTGACGTCCGTAAGGCCGTCGTCGTGCGCACCGCCAAAGAAGTTCGCCGTGAAGACGGCACCGCGATCCGGTTTGACCGGAACGCTGCTGTGATCCTCAACAACAA
>CAZPXE010000396.1:0-3765 GCA_964590545.1 uncultured Rhodobacterales bacterium
CAAGACGTTGACGTGGTGATGATGCTACGGCTTCAAAAAGAGCGGATGGATGGCGGCTTCATCCCGTCCGAGCGCGAGTATTACCACCGCTACGGTCTGGATGCCGAGAAACTCTCCTACGCCAAGCCCGACGCCATAATCATGCATCCCGGCCCGATGAACCGCGGGGTCGAAATTGACGGCACGCTGGTCGATGACATCAACCGCTCGGTCATTCAGGATCAGGTGGAAATGGGCGTCGCTGTGCGCATGGCCGCGATGGACCTGCTGGCCCGCAACCTGCGCACCCGGCGCGCGGCGGCGGCGTGAGCCACAGCTTTGCGTTAGGCGCGGGCGAGGTCGAGTTGCGGCAGTGGGGCTTGTCTGGGCGCAGTTTTCTTTGGCGGTGCGCGGTGCTGGCGCTGATCACGATGCTGATCCCCGGGGCCTTGGTACCTGTCGAGGCATGGTGGCAGCGGGTCTTTGTCGCGGTGTTTTCCGCGCTGTTCTATATGTGGGTCTTCGACGATTTCCGCATCTGGCGCGACAACCGCAACACGGTCTGGCTGCTGACCAATCAGGCGCTGCACGTCCACGGCCCGCAGGTGGACGAGGATATAGACCTGCGCCTGCCCCTGACGGACATTCGCCGCATAGGGCCATTGCCGCCATGGTCGCTGGTCTTACGTCTGCAGAGCGGCACCGCGATCACCCTGCCGCTGGTGCCGGAGCGGCGGGCGCTACGGAAAGAAATTTTGGCAGCGCGGGATGCGTTGATAACGAGCGAGACGGCCTGAGAAATGATGCAAACCCTGACCACTGGCAGCGTCGGCGACCGCGCGCTGCATATTTTCGCGGTGAACCTTGCCGCAGAGGATATTCCGCCTGCCAAGGAGAACGCGGCCCGCACTGAACTGATCGCGCGTCTGTTGGGGCAAGCGCCAGACAAGCCGGACCACGCAGAACTGATCGCGATTTCGGATTTGGAAGGGCTGGGCCTTGCCGGGTTCCTGCGCGATGGGCCAGGCATTCCCGAAGATCAACTTAGCCCCCATGCCGCGCGGCTGGACGCGTTGGACGGCTATGTTCTGGCGCTTTATCCCGGCGCATTCGCGGAGCCGACGGAGTTGGAGATCGGTGCCGAGCTGACCCTGATCGCCTCGCTGGGCCAAGAACAGAGCGATTGGAGCGACGCGCAGCCGCTGACAAGCGCGGCAGCGACCGAGGTGGTTGCTGGCAAGAAACGCCCGTCGGATGCGGCAATGTCAGGCCGGGTCGCGATGGTGGCGCTGCTGGTAATCGCGCTGCTGACAGGGCTGATGATCTGGATTGCTTGACACAGGCTGAGCCGCGCCAAGGCCAAACTATGGGGCGGCGAGCGTAACATCCATTCGACTCGATTCTTTTGAAGCCAACTTGGCGCAACGCAAATTCGCAGCGCCAAGCTCAACCAAAAAGCCAGCACGTTATGGCGGCTTGCCGCTGCCCAGCAACGCATCCAAAGGATGTGTGAGAGCGCGAACGGTCTGGCTTTGGCAGGGCGGCTTTCTGCCTTGATTCCGCGTCGAGGGCGCGCCGAGCGGATATTCCAATGGGACATTCCGCTTTCCCCGCACCTTTACACATCGCCGCTTCTGCCCGATACCAGCGCAAATTCTTTCGAAGGCGCGCGATGACAACGACCCATTTCACCAATGCTCGGATTCTCGACCCGGAGTCGGGGACGCTTGAGGCAGGGTCTGTCACCGTCTCATTTGGCACCATTCAAGAGGTCGACGGCGCCGCGCCCGCAAAGGCGGAGGTGCTGGATTGCCGGGGCAAAGTGCTCGCGCCGGGGATTGTCGACATCGGCGTGAAGGTCTGCGAGCCGGGGGAGCGGCATAGAGAATCCTTTGCCTCGGCAGGCCGAGCGGCGGCAGCAGGGGGTGTGACCACGATGGTCACGCGGCCCGACACGCTGCCCGCGATTGACACGCCCGAGGTGCTGGAATTCGTTACCCGCCGCGCCGCCGCCGATGCGCCGGTGAACGTTGCGCATATGGCGGCGCTGACCAAGGGCCGCGCGGGCGGCGAGATGACGGAGATTGGTTTCCTGATGGATGCCGGGGCCGTCGCCTTCACTGATTGCGACCATGTGGTGCGCGACACCAAAGTGCTGCTGCGCGCGCTGACCTATGCAAAATCCTGCGGTGCGCTGGTGGTCGGGCATATCCAAGAGCCGATCCTGAGCAAGGGCGCGGCGGCGACGTCCGGCAAATTCGCCTCGTTGCGCGGTCTGCCTGCGGTTTCGCCCATGGCGGAGCGGATGGGGATCGACCGCGATATCGCGCTGCTGGAAATGTCCGGCGCGGCCTATCATGTGGACCAGATAACCACCGCCCGCGCCTTGCCCGCGCTGGAGCGTGCGAAGCGCAACGGGCTCGATATCACCGCTGGAACCTCGATCCACCACCTGACGCTGAATGCGCTTGATGTGTCGGACTATCGGACGTTCTTTAAGCTGAAACCGCCGCTCCGCGATGAAGAAGACCGTTTGGCCGTTGTCGATGCCGTCGCGAGCGGGTTGATCGACGTGGTGTCTTCCATGCACACACCGCAAGACGAAGAATCCAAACGTCTACCCTTCGAAGAAGCGGCATCCGGCGCGGTGGCTCTGGAAACGCTTCTGCCCGCAGCGATGCGGCTGGTCCATGCGGGCTATATGGATCTGGCGACGCTTTGGCGGGCGATGTCGCTAAATCCGGCGGATATCACGGCCTGCCCTCGGGGCGGATGGAGGTGGGCGCGCCTGCGGATTTGGTGCTGTTTGACCCCGATGCGCCCTTCGTGCTGGATCGGTTCAAGATGCTGTCGAAGTCCAAGAACACCCCGTTTGATTCTGCCCGTCTTCAGGGCCGCGTTCTGGGCACTTGGGTTGCCGGCGCACGCGTGTTTGAGAAGGGCTGAGCCATGCCGATAATCGAGACCGCCCTGCCCGCCCTGCTGATCTGGTCCGCGATTGGGTATCTGTTCGGCTCGATCCCCTTTGGCATGGTGCTCTCGCGGGTGATGGGGCTGGGCAATCTGCGCGAGATCGGCTCGGGCAGCATCGGCGCGACCAATGTGCTGCGCACCGGGTCAAAGTCCGCCGCCGCGCTGACGCTGCTGCTGGATGCGTTAAAGGGCGTTGTCGTGGTGCTCGCCGCGCGGGCTTGGGCGGCAGAAGATGCGGCGCAACTGGCGGGGCTGATGGCGATGATCGGCCATTGCTACCCGGTCTGGCTGCGGTTCAAAGGCGGCAAGGGCGTGGCGACCTTCCTTGGGCTGGTGCTGGTGCTGAGCCCTCTGGTGGGCGTGGGATGTTGTCTGGCTTGGCTGGCAGGTGCCGCGATTTTCCGGATTTCGTCGATGTCCTCACTGATTTCGGCAGCATCGAGCACTTTTTTGGTTGTTCTAGTGGGCGGCGCGCCGATCTTTCTCCTCTGCGTTGCGCTGACATTGCTGATCTTCTGGCGGCACCGAGAGAATATCGCACGGCTCAAGGCCGGGACCGAGCCAAAGATCGGGCAAAAGAGCTAGCTTCCCGAACAGAGTTGACTCCTGACGGAAATTTCTGTTATTTCTCTATCGACAGAAATTTCAGACGAGTCGGACATGCACCTTACACCCGCCATGCAGAACTTCATCCTCCACTGGGGGGATATGGGCGCGAAATGGGGCGTGAACCGGTCCGTGGCGCAGATCCACGCGCTGCTGCATATCTCGCCCGAGCCGCTGACTGCGGAGGAGATTTGCGAGACGCTGAAC
>CAZPXE010000397.1:0-3758 GCA_964590545.1 uncultured Rhodobacterales bacterium
GAACATGAACTCCATGCGGTTTATCCAGCAGGCGATCATGGTCGAGGCAAACCGGCAAATCAAAATCGTCGAAGCGGGTGGCACGGTCGATCAGGAAACCCGCCTGTTCGACCCGGACAAGCAGGAAACCCGCTCCATGCGCTCGAAGGAAGAAGCGCATGATTACCGCTATTTCCCCGACCCCGACCTGCTGCCGCTGGAGATTGAGCAGGCTTGGGTCGATGACATTGGCGCCGGGCTGCCCGAGCTGCCAGACGCCAAAAAGTCCCGCTTTATGAAAGACTTCGGCCTGTCGGACTATGACGCCAATGTGCTCACCGCTGATGTCGTGTCGGCGGGCTATTTCGAACAAGTGGCACAGGGCCGCGATGGCAAGACCGCTGCAAACTGGGTGATTAACGAGCTGTTTGGCCGTCTGAACCGCGACGATGAACGCTCCATCGACGACAACCCCGTCTCGCCCGCCCAGCTTGGCGGCATCATCGACCTGATCGCCAAAGGCGACATCTCGGGCAAAATCGCCAAGGACCTGTTCGAGATCGTCTATACCGAAGGGGGCGATCCCGCCGAAATCGTAGACGCGCGTGGCATGAAGCAGGTGACGGATACCGGCGCGATTGAAGCGGCCGTGGATGAGATCATCGCAGCCAACCCGGCGCAGGTCGAAAAGGCCAAGGAAAACCCGAAGCTTGCAGGCTGGTTTGTTGGTCAGGTGATGAAGGCGACGGGGGGAAAGGCAAACCCCAAAGCGGTTAATGAGATCGTGGCCAAAAAGCTGAACGGCTAAACAACGGGGCAACTTGTTCGCGCCGCTTGTGTGGCAACAGCAGATCGGTTCCCAGCAGCAATTCTGGGTGCCGATCAGATGCACCCCCTGCTCGGAGTCAAGGCCGAAGGCGCCGCCTAACGCCCGCCGGTCACGTCAATCGCCGAGCCGGTCATGTAAGACGCCGCATCCGACAGAAGGAAAAGAATAGGCCGCGCTACCTCTTGCGCGCTGGCCTCGCGCCGCATCGGCACCATATGCGCCAGCCGCTGCGCCCGGCCCGGCTCGCCGCCCTTGGCATGGATGTCTGTGTCGATCAGACCGGGGCGGACGGACATGACACGGATGCCCTCTGGCGCTAACTCGTCGCTCAGCCCTTTTGTGAAAGTATCAATCGCAGCTTTCGACGCGGCATAGTCCACATATTGCCCTCCTGATCCAAGCCGTGCAGCAGCCGATGAAATGTTGACGATCACACCCCCCGGACCCATCCGAGCCGCCGCTTCCCGCGCGACCATGATCGCACCGATCACATTCACATCGAACATGCGCCGCAGCCGGGCATGATCATAGTCAGCCACCTTCGCCGTCTGCCCCACAATCCCGGCATTGTTGATCAGCCCATCCAGCCGCTCCACCCTCTCAAAAATCTGCGCCACATCCTTCGGCTCCGCCACATCACCTTGCGCCAGCGTCACCTTGGCCCCCTCAGCCTCGCAATCGGCCTTCACCACCTCTGCGCCGGCTGTGTCAGAGCGATAATTCAGGATCAAATCATAATCCGGTGCCGCCAGCCGCGCACAGGCCGCGCCAATTCCAGCCGATGCGCCAGTGATAAGAAGGGTTTTGCGGGTCATAGTTTGGTCCTTTTGGTTGGCGGGGGCAGGGGGCCAGCCCCCTCGCGCTGCGCGCTCACCCCCGGGATATTTTCGGCACAAAGAAAGGTGGGGGCGTCAGGTTTTCGTGACATAGCCCGCGCGCCAATTGGGGGCGTCGAACGGGTCGGGCCAGTATTCGGTTTGGTGGGTGATGAGGCCGTTTTCGATTGTGTGAAACGTAAGGGCAGTGGCTTGCATTGCGCCATCGGTGATGTCCACATCCGTCACCACCTGATCGCCCTCGGCCACCAGCCGTTTGACGGTAAAGCGCCAGAGGCCCTGTGCCGGGTAGGCGGTGTTGACCGCGCCGAAATTGGCGCGGCCCCGGATGATCTCGCCCGATTGGGGCCAGTGCCCTTCGAAGTCTTCGGACAGGCACATCGCGGCGGCGTGGAAATCGTTCGTCGCCATCTGCGCCCAGAAATTGGCCACCACATCGCGCGGGTCGGTCATAGCGTGCCCTCCAAAAGCTGCGGTCAGGCGTTCAGGATGCGTGTTACCATTTCTGTCGTATCTCGGCTGAGGCCCTCGGTTGCAGCGATGCGTTCCAGCGCCGCGCGCATCATCTGCTGCCGCTGCGGGTCATAGCGCTTCCAGGTCTGGAACAGGGAGCACATCCGCGCCGTTGTTTGCGGGTTGAGTGGGTCGAGTTTGATCAACCAATCGGCCAGCAGCCCGTAAGCCATCCCGCTTTCATGGTGGAAGCCCGCATGGCTCATCCCCATCACCCCCAGCACTGAGCGGAAGCGGTTGGGGTTCTTGAAGTTGAAATCGGGGTGTTTGGTCAGCGCATCGGCCACGCCCGCCAGATCATCGGGTTTGGCCTCCATGACTTGCAGGGCGAACCATTTATCCATCACCAGCCGGTCGTCTTTCCATTGTGCGGCGAAGTTGGCCAGCGCAGCCTCGCCTTTGCCCGCACGGATCAGGCAGGCCAGCGCCGCCAATTGCTGGGTCATGTTTGTCGCGCTGTCATATTGCGCCTGCGCCGCCGCGCCGCCATCTTGGCGGGTGAGCAGGGAGAGCATCGCATTGGCAAAGCTGCGTTTGCCCGATTGCTCGGCATCCGGGGCATAGGGCGCGGTCACTTGATGGGCCGCGTAGAGCGGCGCGAGGTGCTCGGACAGATGCTCCGCCATCGCCGCGCGCATCGCCTCCACCGCGTCATAGATCGCCGCCGGGTCGGGCGTGTCGCCAACCTTGTGCAGGGCTGTGGCAAGCTCCGACTGGCTGGGCAGGCCCAGCATCAGCGCGCGATAGGCTGGGTCCAGCGTGTCATCCGTCACCACCCCGGCGATGCCATTCAGATATCCCTGATCCGGCGCGTTGCCGTGGCGGATGCTGGCCAGCAGCGAGGTTTTGGCGAGCGAGCGCGCCGCCTCCCACCGGTTGAACGGGTCCGTGTCATGGGCCAGCAGGAACGTGTTGTCGGGGGTATGGTCGAGCATCACCGGGGCCGAAAAGTCGCGCAGGATAGACGGGATCGGCTTGGCGCCGAGGCCCTCGAAGGTGAAGCTTTGTGTGGCTTGCGTCAGTTCCAGCACCGTGGTCGGCACCACCTCATCCCCATTAGGGGAGAGCAGCCCGACGGCCATCGGGATCACCTGCGGCTGCGGGTCCGGCGTCGTGGTAGAGGCGGGCAAGGATTGGGTGAGCGTAAGGGTATAGGTGCCATCCGCGAAGCTGTCCTCAACCTTCACCGTCGGCGTGCCCGCTTGGGAATACCACCGCTTGAATTGCGACAGATCGCGGCCCGTGGCGTCTTCGAACACAGTCAGCCAATCCTCAATCGTGCAGGCCTGTCCGTCGTGTCGCTCGAAATAAAGGTCGAGCGCCTTGGAATACGGCGCATCGCCCACCAGCGTCTTGAGCATCCCGATCACCTCGGCGCCCTTTTCATAGACGGTGGCGGTGTAGAAGTTGTTGATCTCTTGGAAGCTTTCGGGCCGCACCGGGTGGCTCAGCGGCCCCTGATCCTCGGGGAATTGCCGCCCGCGCAGGTCGATCACATCGCCGATCCGTTTGACGGGGGCCGAGCGCATGTCGGACGTGAACTGTGCGTCGCGGAACACGGTCAGCCCTTCCTTCAGGCACAGTTGGAACCAGTCGCGGCA
>CAZPXE010000398.1:0-3697 GCA_964590545.1 uncultured Rhodobacterales bacterium
CCTGCGCGCCTACGACGTCTGGAACCGGCGGGTGCCGACGGCGGCGCTGAACCGATGGCTGCTGGGTATGGTCGAAGCACACCCGCCGCCCGCGCCGCAGGGCAAGCGGATCAAGCTGCGGTATATGACCCAAGCCAAGACCCGCCCGCCGGGCTTTGTGGTGATGTGCTCGCACCCCGACAAGATGTCGGAGAGTTACACGCGCTATCTGGTGAATGGGCTGCGCGCCGATTTTGACATGCCCGGCACGCCCATCCGCCTGTTTATGCGCGGCCAGAACGACGCGAACCCTTACAAGGGTAAGCGCGAGAAACGGCCCGGTGCGCTAGGCAAGCATCTGGGGAAAGGCCCGAAGAAGGGGCGGTAGGTTTTGCGGAGCAGGGGGCCGCGCCCTTGCGGGGACGGGCTTTCAGAAAAGTGGTTCCAAAGACCATAATCGTCGCCAAGCACTTTCCAAAGGCATTCTAAGCGGAATCCTCGTTGTGAACTTCCCGTAGGGCGCAGGCGCGTCCCAAGGCACTGCGAGCTTGAATTCCCGGCCAATTGGCGCGCGCTGGTTAAGCGATCCGCTCGCCGCTGGGACCGCGCCGCTTCGGTCCGCGCAAATCCCAAATCACCGCAAAAGCGGTCAAGGGTACCATCACGATAATGCCTCCCATCGCCAGCGCGGCGACTTCGGTTTCCGTACCGGTATTCGCCGCAAAGATCCCCGCCAGCGCCCAGATCACCGCCAGTCCGAAAGTCGGCGTGCGGTGCAGCACCACCTGCACCCCGGCGGATAGAACGATGGCGATGCCGGTCGTGGCTTGAGCGGCCTCGGCCTCGGTCATCAGCCCATAGCCCGCAAGGCAGAGCGCGGCGGCCACGCAGGTCGCGGCGCTGAGCCATCCGGCGAAGAGGCCAATAGGCCAGCTTGCCATCAGCCGATCGGTGCGGGGGCTTTTGAACAGCGCCTGCACGGACATGACCAGCATCACCACCATCATCAGTGCGGCGATCAGCGGCTGGTTCTGCGCCACTGCCAGCCATGCGGCCCCGAATGTCGTGGCAAGGATTAGCGGGCCGCGCATGGACCGCCATGCCTGCGCATCGCGCCGGAACATGAGCCCGAATGTGGCAGAAGCCAGCAGCCAAAGATAAATCAGCCCCCATATCGCAAAGGCCCATCCGGCAGGCTGCGCGGGTGGATCGACCTGCGGTATTGGAAAGAGGTCCGGCGCAAAGCCGTTGAAATCTGTGATGAAAAATGGCGCGAGCGCGAAGGCAAGCGTCGTCGCAAACAAAACAAGCGCACCGATCATGGCGTCACACAACCTAACGAAACATTCCCAGCCGCGCCCCACGCACAGCTCCCCGCCACATTGCTAGCGCGCGACTAGGTCTGCGGCGAAAGGAAATCTGGCTAGAGCAATCAACTCAGGCGTGCGGCGTGGCCTAAGGGTCGCAGAGCTAAAACCTCAGGTGGAAAAACACACGCAAGGGTTGGGGTTTTGCCGCCCTTGATGACAGGGGCGGCGGTGTCAGGCGAGGGTGCCGTCAGCTTGCAGCCGGGTTTTGCCGCCCAGATAAGGGTGCAGCGCTTCGGGCAGATCGACCGAGCCGTCTTCTTGCTGGCCGTTTTCCAGCACTGCGATCAGGCAGCGGCCCACAGCGACACCAGAGCCATTGAGCGTATGGACAAAGTCCGGTTTGCCGCCGCTTGCTGGTTTGAAGCGGGCATTCATCCGGCGAGCCTGAAAGTCGCCGCAGACGGAAACGGAGCTGATCTCGCGATATGTGTCCTGACCGGGCAACCAAACCTCGATATCGTGCGTCTTGCGCGCGCCGAAGCCCATATCGCCAGTGCAGAGCACCACAGTGCGGTAGGGCAGGCCGAGCCGTTCCAGCACGGTTTGGGCGCATTTCGTCATGCGCTCATGCTCTTCCATCGACCGATCAGGATGCGTGATCGAGACCATCTCGACCTTCTCGAATTGATGCTGGCGGAGCATCCCGGAGGTGTCTTTGCCTGCGCTGCCCGCCTCTGAGCGGAAGCAATTCGTATGAGCAACCATGCGATTGGGCAGGGCGGCTTCGTCCAGCACTTCGCCGGAGGCCGTGTTGGTCAGCGTGACCTCAGAGGTGGGGATCAGCCACCAACCATTGGTAGTTTGATAGCTGTCCTCGGCGAATTTCGGCAGTTGGTTGGTGCCATACATCGCCTCATCGCGCACCAGCACAGGGGTGATGGTTTCGGTCAACTCGTGTTCATCCACATGCAGGTTCAGCATAAATTGCGCCAGCGCCCGGTGGATGCGCGCAATCGCCCCGCGCATCAGCACGAAGCGCGCGCCGGAGAGTTTGGCAGCAGTCTCAAAGTCCATGCCGGGCAGGACGCCGGTGATCTCAAAATGCTCTTTGGGTTTGAAATCGAAGGTCCGGGGCGTGCCCCAGCGGCCGATTTCGACGTTATCTTCTTCATCTGCACCTTGCGGAACATCGTCCAGCGCAAGGTTCGGGATGCTCATCAGTTCCGCGCGCAACTGTTCATCCAGAGCCTTTGCTTCGGTCTGCATCTGCGCAACTTCGGCCTTTTTGTCGGCGACAAGGGCGCGCAGGCGTTCGAACTCGGCCTCATCCCCGCTGGCCTTGGCGGCGCCGACGGATTTGCTCGCCTTGTTCTGCTCGGCCTGCGCGGTTTCGGCGGCGAGGATCTTGGCGCGGCGCGCTTCGTCCAGTTCCAGCAGCGCGGAGGAGACGCCCTCATGCCCTTGCCGCGACAGGGCGGCATCAAACGCTGCGGGATTTTCGCGGATCGCTTTGATGTCATGCATGGTCTCGCTCCTTTGGTGAGCCTTTGGGTGAATCGGTGCGCGCGTCATAACGCGGTGCGGGCGGTATGGGTAGGGGATGGTTAACGTTGCTTTACTCAAGGGCGTTGGGCACGCGCCTACTTTGCCGCTTTGTGGCTTTCGATGGCCTCGTAAAGCCAAGGCGGCAAAGCAACCACGACGGCGGTGCTGTAGTGCCGCGCGCTCACGACGCCGACGATTTCCCAGCCCGTTTCGGTGGATCGCAGCACCGGGCCGCCGGAATTGCCGCCCACGACGGGGCAGTTCACGCGGATCAACCCGTCTTCGATGGGCAAAGCGGGACAGTCCAAAGCGCCGCTGAGCAAGTGGGGCGTGTTGCGATGATAGCCGAGCAGGGCGACCTCGCCGCCCGTAAACCCGTCGTCGGGGGCGGCGAGGGGCATTGGCGCGGGGTCTGTGATGGCGCGGTCAAGGACCACAAGCGCGATATCGGCAGAGGCGAGGTTGCCTGTGGTGTTGCCATATTCAGGGTGCTGAACCTCTAACGCGGACTTGCCAAAGGAAACATAGCTGCCCCGGTCCCAACCCGCCACGAACACCCGGTCGGACGTGCCGGAGGACGACACACAATGCGCCGCGGTCAGAGCAAGGTCGGGCGCGATCAACGTGGCGCTGCACACTTGCATCCGTTTGAACCCAGCTTGGCCGAAGCGCCCCACGGCGGTGAAGCGTTCACGCAGGTCCGCCGGCAGGGGCGGCAGGGCGTCTTGTCCCAAAGCGGCGGAGCAAAATAAGAAAGTCAACAAGGCCAGAAGAAAACGAAACATCATGACGCAGCAATAGCGCAGCACGCCACGCGCCTCCAGCCATTCCGAGGTGGTCAACAGAATGTTAGTTGGCAAAGC
>CAZPXE010000399.1:0-3684 GCA_964590545.1 uncultured Rhodobacterales bacterium
GGAAGTGTTCTCTTCACATGATTTGTGCAACAGAGCCTCAAAGCGGCCTTACCATGTAAGAGAAAAGCCGTACTTGACGCCGATCACTCGCCGTTTTTGTCCTGCCTAGAACAGTTTGCGGACGCTCTGGCGTCGAGGACGAAGGGCATACGACACTTGGACCTATGCTTAGGTTCAAGACGTTCTACCGCATGACAAACGGGTTGCTCATGGGGTGATCCGAAGTGTTGATCCATACGGTCCGCGTGCGCGTGTAATCTTCAATTGCGCCCATGCCCGCCTCGCGACCGTAACCGGACTGGTTGAGGCCGCCAAATGGCGCGATTGGGGAGACTGCGCGATATGTGTTTACCCAACAGATACCCGACTTGATCCTGGAAGAAACCCGGTGCGCACGTGCGAGGTTTTGCGTAAACACGCCTGACCCAAGGCCGAAAACTGTATCATTGGCCAATGCGATGGCTTCCTCCTCTGTGTCAAAGGGAAGGAGGGACATGACCGGGCCGAACATTTCCACTTTCAGTGTTTCTGTATCCGGGCCAGCGCACTCAACCAAAGTCGGCGCCATATAGTTGCCCGGTCGATCCAACGGAGCGCCGCCAAATCGAATGCGCGCGCCCTGATCTTTCGACTTTGCCAAGGTCTGCTTTATCGTTTCGATCTGCGTCTTGGTGCAAAGCGGACCAACATGAGTTGTTGCGTCCAGCGGATCGCCGATCCGCACGTCCCGCATCTTGGTTTCAATCGTCTCAGCCAATTGATCAAGAATTGAACTATGAACGATCGCCCGCGAACCTGCGACGCAGCTTTGTCCCGAGGCCCCGAAATTTCCCGCTATCAGCCCGTTGGCCGCGCCATCCAGATCGGCGTCTTCGAAGACAATTATGGGAGACTTGCCGCCCAGTTCCAGTGTCGTGACAGCAAAGTTTTCGGCCGAATTTCGCACCACATGACGCGCGGTCTCTGGTCCGCCGGTAAAGGCGATGCGGTCAATGTCGGGATGCCGCGTAAGTGGTACCGCGCAGTTTTCCGCATCGCCCGTGATGACAGATACAACACCGGGTGGGAAACCCGCCTCTTCGATCAGTTTCGCAAATTCAAGCATCGGCGCGGGGGCCATTTCCGACGCCTTGAGAACCACCGTGCACCCCGCAGCCAGCGCAGGGCCAAGTTTCGTCGCCGTCAGGAACATCTGGGCGTTCCAAGGCACGATTGCAGCAACAACCCCGATGGGTTCGCGTTGCGTAAAGACGTGCATGTCGGGCTTGTCGATTGGCAACACAGCGCCTTCGATCTTGTCGGCAAGGCCGGCATAGTAGCGGTAGTAATCACCCACATACGCGGTTTGGCTGGCAGTCTCGGCAAGCAGTTTGCCACTGTCCGTTGTTTCGACGGCGCCAATAACTTGCGCCTGTTGCTCCACCAAATCCGCAAGCCGATGCAGCAATTTGCCCCGCGCCGTTTGCGTGATGCCGCGCCATGCAGGATCGTCCAATGCTCGCCGCGCCGCAGTGATGGCACGCTCAACGTCTTGCGGCGCAGCACAGGCAAAGGTTGCCCAAGGCGCGCCGGTCGCCGGGTTTTCCGACGTCATCACTTGACCGTCCGCGCCTTCGCTCCAAGCGCCGTCAATGAAAAGCTGGTAGTGCTTCATGGTTGATCTTTCCTAGAGCCTGTTAACACGATGAAACGCGCACCGGCGCGTGTCAGATTTTGCCAAAATTCGCTGCTCCATCGTTGTTTCCGTTTACAATGGGGCCAGCTTTGCTGCGCGCAAACGCCTTGCACCAGCGGATTTTGAATTGAAACCAGTACGTGTTTCATAGTGTTAACAGACCTTAGAGAAACTTTGGCATGACGTGGTCGATGAATCGCGCTAGCGAAGCCTTTTTTCGATCAAAAGACATGCCGCTATCGATCCAGAAAGAAAACTCGTCATATCCCAAATCTTCAATAGCTTTCATCCGGTCTGTGACCTGATCCACCGTCCCAATCGTCAAATCACGTGCGAGATTTTCCGGGGCCATCATCTTGTTCCCGGCGATTTCCTCTTCGCTTAACTCCTGTATCAGCCCTTGCGAGACCGGGCGTTTGTTTTGAAACCAAGCGCCGAAGTAGTTGTAAAACCGCGATAGCTCTTGCGCGGCTTGCCCAACATCGTCGCTGTCGGCGCCAACATAGGCGTGATGCAGCAGCATGATTTTTGGACGGGGTCCGTCATACTGCTCGCAGGCATTGTTGAACCGCGACATCAGGGTTTCGATTTCTTCCATGCCCTGCCACAGGGGCGTGCACTGAATGTTGAACCCGTTGAAAACGCCAAACTCGTGGCTGTTTGGATCGCGCGCTGCAATCCAGATCGGCGGGCCGCCATCCTGCACGGGTTTCGGGGCTGAGGTGGTGGCCGGGAATTGAAAGAACGCGCCATCATGCGCGCAATCACCTTTCCACAACTGCGGCAACAGCGGGACAACTTCGCGCAGTCTTTGACCCGCTTCCCAAGCGTCCATACCGGGCACGAGGCGTTCATATTCGTAAGAGTAAGCACCGCGCGCCACGCCAAGTTCGATCCGCCCGCCTGTCATCAGATCGGCGGATGCCGCCTCGCCTGCCAGCTTGATCGGATGCCAAAATGGCGCAACAATTGTGCCGGTGCCAAGTCGCACATTCTTGGTGTAGTGCGACAGGTTTACCAGCGACATCAGCGGATTAGGTGCGATGGTGAAGTCCATTCCATGATGCTCTCCGGTCCAAATTGCACGCATCCCGGCATCATCAGCCATCTGGCACAGCTCTATGTACTCTTCATGCAGCTTTTCTTGTGAGGCCTCAGCGTTCTGGCGCTCCATATGTGCGAACAGGGAAAACTCCATAGTGGTCTCCTTTTTCAGGCAGGAATCGATGCGGAACTGAGGTCGAAAAAGCGGCCACTGGCATAGCCCAACCCATCGCCATCGGTATGCGCGAAGGTTTCAACGCGGCCGATCAGGATCAGGTGATCCCCGGCCTCAATTCGCTGTTCGGTGACACAGGAAAACTGGACCAGAGCGCCCTTTATCAGCGGTACACCCTGCGCGTTCGTTTCGTGCGAGACCTTTGCAAAGCGATCCCGCTGATCTGAGGCAAAAATATTGGCGACATCTTTTTGATGGGCTTCCAGCACATTCACAGCAAAATGCGTGCATCTGGCGAAGGTGCCAAAGCTGGACAAAGACTTGCCTGGGCAAACCAGCAAAAGCGGTGGATCCAGCGACACGGATGTAAAGGAATTGGCCGTGAAACCAACCGGAACGCCCTCGCCTGTCAGTGTGGTCACAACCGTCACGCCGGTCATGTACGACCCAAAGGCACCGCGAAGGGCGCGATGGTCTTGCAAGCTCATGTGGAAACCTCCGCAATAAGGGTGTTCAAGGCTGTGTTGACCTCGACCGGATGTGTCATGGGCATCATATGCGCTGCACCATTGACGATGATTGCGCGCCCATCGGGCGCAAGATCAGCCATGGCGTGTGACATTGCCGGAGTTGAGTTCGGCTCTTGCGAACCGGTCATGAAAAGCGCGGGGCATTGCAGCCGGTCAAGAGAGTGCCGATTTGGCACGCCACTGTTGGCAAAGGCGGTGTAGGCGCTTTTGTAAGCCGGCGGGTGAACGCTGTAGAGCCAGCTTTCACAGGCGTCGCGGGC
>CAZPXE010000400.1:0-3677 GCA_964590545.1 uncultured Rhodobacterales bacterium
AGCCGGTCACGGCGTCAGGATTTTCCTGCGGAATAAGCAGGCCGTCAAAAACCACTTTGATCGGCCAAGGGCGCATGATTTCTGATAGTGCGACACCGATCATTGCAAGAAAGCCAAGGGTCAGCTTGCGCCGATGGTTCTTTAAATGCGGCCCCATGCGCCGGAACAGGCGGCGCAGCGCGCCTATCTCGACCTGGCGATCACGGCTCATGCGGCGGCCCTGTTGCGTTCGGCGATCTCGACGATCCGGGCGGCGTTGCGCGTCCAGTCGTGGCGCTTGCCTTCGCTGGCTGCTGCGGTCGCCATGGCAGCGCATTGTTCTGGATCGCTGCAAAGATCGTGCATGGCCGCCGTCAACGCGTTTGCATTGCCCGGCGCCAAGAGCCGCGCCGCTGCGGAACCCGACAGGAGTTCCGAAGTCTGCCCTATGTCGCTCGCCAGAACAGGGCGCCCCATTGCGAGGTATTCATACAGCTTCAGGGGGGAGAAATAATGATCTTCTGATGCCGGATAGGGTGCCGTTGCCACGTCCATGCAAGCAATGAGGCCCGGCAATTGCCCGTGATCCACCCAACCTGTCATGGTCACGGCATCAGCGAGTTCGGCGCCTGCGATAAATCCGTCAACCCAGCCCCGCTTAGGCCCGTCCCCGCAGATCAGCAAATGGGCGCGGGGTTCTATAGCGCGGAAGGCGCGGAAGGCCTGCATCAGGGTGTCGACCCCATGCCACCTCTTTAGCGATCCGGTGAATCCGACGACGAAGGCATCCTTGGGGATTTCAGCCAACGCCCTCGCGGGCACGTCTGGATGGAACTGTACGGTATCGACCCCGTTGCCGATCACGTGAACCCGCGCCTGGGGAGCGCCGGACCCTAGTAAATAGTCTGCCATCTGACGTGAGACGGCTGCCAGCGCGTCGGACCCGGCCAGCACCTCCGCCTCGATGGCCTTGGCCTCATCTTCGCATATGAGCGACCGGAAGGCTGACTGTTCCAGAACCAGCGGCGCGTTAACTTCGGTGATTACCGGCAATCCAAGTCGGCGCCCCGCGCGGCACCCGGCCGCCGACCAGAGCGAATAGCGTTCATAGATCATGTCGAACGGCCAGTCGTGATGCAGGGATATCAGCCGCTCCTCCATCGCTTCAGCCTGCGCCATGGCGGCACGTTCCTTTTCGGCACGGTCACTTCCCGCAACGCTGCACCGGACCTCGTCGACTGCGAACGTGGCTTCATCTTTGTTGCCACGCCGCGCCGCGACGACGCGAACCTCGTGGCCGAGTTTACCGAAAGCGTGAATCATTTCCTGAATGTGGATCGAAGCGCCCTTTTCTCCAAAAACCGGAATACCGCGATCCGCGGTGACATAAGCAATGCGCATTACGCTGCCTCCTGCTCGGCCCGCGCTGGGTCACGCAAATACCTGCGCAGCGTTTCGGCATTTGTGGACAAATCGAACAGACGTTCGGCGCGCTGCCGACCGGCCTGTCCCATCACCGCCGCCCGATTTGTGTCAGCTAGAATATGCTCCAGCGCATCCGCAAGTGAGGTGGCATCACCCGGATCACACAGCCGCCCCGTCACGCCATCCTCCACGATCTCCGGCCCGCCTGATGTGGTGGTCGTGACCACTGGCAAGCCCCGCGCCATTGCTTCGAGCAGGACCGTCGGAAGCCCGTCACGGTCGCCGCTTTCCGTCACCACACAGGGCAGGACCGCAGCTTGGGCTGTTCCCATCTTGCCGATCAGAGCCTCCTGTGGAAGCGGGCCATCCATGGCAACACAATGCTCCAGCCCAAGATCTGCGCGTTGCTGAAGCAGCGCTGCTTCGAGGGGACCGGACCCGACCAATGACAGCGAAAACGGAACCTGTCGGGCCTTGAGCAGCCCACAGGCCTCCAGCAGCACATCAAAGCCCTTCTTTTCGACCATCCGGCCAACGGCAATCAGGTGTCCTGGAGCTTGCTTTGCAGGATCCACAGGCGCAAAGGCATCAAGGTCGATCCCATTGTAGAGCCGGATGATCCGCGCCTCTGGGCATAGCTTTGCCAAGTGCTGCGCGTTGTAATCCGAAACGGTCATCACGAAAGCCGCTTCGCGCAACTTTGCGCGGCGCATCTCAGCATCGGCATCTGGCGTGACATAGGTGTGAAAGATATCTTTGGCATGTGCCGTGAAGGAATACGTGCCGCCTACCGCTCGCGCTGCAAGGCATGCAACCGTCGTGGTGTCTGAGCCGAAGTGAGCGTGAAAATGCGTTATGCCACGGGTATGCGCATCCTGCGCCACGGCTTCAGCCTTGCGTTGCAACGCGCCAACGTCTTGCGGCGACTTGCCGGAAAATAGCGGAATGTCCTCTGGTACCATCATGCCGTCGGGACCTTTGCCCAATGCTTTGAGCACCGTCACTTCCGCTTTCAATTGCGACAAACGTGCGTGGCGTGGCTCTTCGGGTGGGGCAAGCAGTGAATAGACCTGAACACAATCACCAGCCGCCTCATGCGCTAAAAGTTCGTTCAGGATGAATGTCTCGCTGAAACGCGGAAACCGCTTGAGGATATATGCGATGGGGGCCTCAGGCATGGGTGCGCTCCTGTTCCGTGGGCTTTGGCATGGAGCAGAACGAGGCAAGCAGCCGCGCCGCGTTTTGCACTCCGTTCGTATTCAGCCAATCGCCATGTGCCGGCTTTGGTGGTTTCCGCAATAGCTTCGCGACGCTCTTGGCGCTCAAGTCTTCCCGGCGCAGGTAATGCGCGAGGCCGGCGCGATCGAGCGCCTCGGCGCGGAGCCGTTGTTCTGCTGATGGACCAAGGCGCGGCACCGTTACAATGGGGCACCCGACGGCCAGCGCCTCGTTGATCGAATTGTAGCCCGTCATCGTAATGAACAAGTCAGACTGCGCCATCAGTGCTGTAAGATCGGGGACATGTTCCCGGATCTCTACACCGTGCAAAGCGCCCATATGCATCGCTTCGATTTGTAATTCACGGTCCATCAGCGGGCCGGTAATCACGGTCATCGTCGGCCTTTTGCGCTCGGGCAGTTCTGTCATAGCCGCAATCGCAGCGGAAATCATTGGAAAAGCGTCGCGCCCGCCTCCGCCTGAAACGAGAACGCGTTTGGGCCGTTTCTCCCGGGTCTGCCGAGGATATGGGCGGGCAGTGGTCACAATCCCGCATTCTTTCACGCGACCAGGCTTCAACATGGCAAGACCATAGGCGGCGATACTCGGGAAAAAACTGTCATCGCCGTAGACAAGGACGTCATCATAAGCATCGGCGATCAGTCTGTCGGTCCCTTGATCAGACCAGATCTTCTGGGTCTGGGCCGGATCATCAAGGATGTCTCGCAATCCAAGCACCGTTCTGGAACTAGCCTGGTCTTTGAGCATCTTCAGCACCGGTAACAACTCGTCCATTGCACCGCTAGGTTCATGATCGACAAGAAAGACGTCTGGTCGGATCGAACCTATGACACCCTCGATGATCCGCATGCGCATCTCTCGGGTCGTTTCGACATCGATCCTGAGGGACCCTGTTTGGTATATCCCCCGACCAAGTTTAGACAGGGAAGGCAGTTTGACGTAGTCAATGCCCGCATGCGGTTCAAAAACCATGCCCGCAGGGCAACCAACCAGCATCAGGACTGAAATGCCCGGCACTTGTGACACCAGTTCTT
>CAZPXE010000401.1:0-3674 GCA_964590545.1 uncultured Rhodobacterales bacterium
CATCCACCTGATTGCCGCCCGCCGTAATGAACAGCACCGCCGCCCCGCTGGCGTCGGCGAAGATGATCGATTTGGCGATCTGATCGACCTCGCAGCCCACCGCCGCCGCCGCGTCTTTTGCGGTCCGCGCCAGTGGCGTCTCGCGGACCGTGTCCGGCAGACCCGCCGCTTCTAGCGCCGCGCGCACCCGTTTCAAACTCTTGCTCATAGGCGGTGTTCTGCGCGGCGCGGTGCGCGATTGCAAGGGCAGAGCGGTTGACCCCGCCGCGCCCCGGCGCAATACCTGCCGCCATGACCCTCGCCGCCCAGATGACCCGCATACCGCGCCCTTTTGACCCGGAGCGCGGAGCGGCGGCGGCCGCGCTTCTGCCCGGCCAACCGACAGAGCTTGCAGACCTTATCGCAGGGGCCGCTGGAACAGCACCGTATCTGCATGATCTGCTCGCCAAAGAGAACGTTTGGCTGGCCGAGGCTCTGCAAGATCCCGATGCTGCGAGCGACGCGGAACTCGCCGCACTCCCCATTGCGGCCTTGCGAGACGTGCCAGCCATCTTGCGCCGCGCGAAACGGCGGCTGGCACTGCTGGTTGCGCTGATGGATCTGGGCGGGATCTGGGAGTTGGAGAAGGTGACCGGTACGCTGACCCGCCTTGCCGATGTAGCCTGCGATGTGGCCCTGAAAGCCGCGCTTGCCCCTTTGATCGCGCGTGGCAAGCTGCCCGGCGTGACCGAAGAGGCGTTGGCGCACGGCGCTGGGATGGTCGTGCTGGCCATGGGCAAGATGGGGGCGGGGGAGTTAAACTATTCCTCGGATATCGACCTGATCTGCCTCTTCGATCAGGACCGTTTCGACCCCGCTGATTTCCACGACGCCCGCGCTGCCTTTATCAAAGCCACGCGCGCGATGGCCAAGACCCTCTCGGACGTCAGCGCGGGGGGCTATGTCTTCCGCACCGATCTGCGCTTGCGCCCTGACCCGGCGGTGACGCCCGTGTGCCTGTCGATGGAAGCGGCGGAGCGGTATTACGAAAGCCTTGGCCGCACGTGGGAGCGCGCGGCCTATATCAAAGCCCGTCCCGCCGCCGGGGATATCGCGGCGGGGGAGCGGTTTTTGCAAACGCTGACCCCCTTCGTTTGGCGCAAGCACCTCGATTTCGCCGCCATCGAAGACGCCCACAATATGCGCCTTGCCATCCGCGCCCATAAAGGCCTTGGCGGGCCAATTACCTTGCCGGGGCACAATATGAAGCTGGGACGCGGCGGGATACGCGAGATCGAATTCTTCACCCAAACCCGCCAACTCATTGCCGGAGGGCGCGACCCCAGCTTGCGCGCGCGCGGGACGGTCCCGGCGCTGCGGGCTTTGAGTGCCGCCGGTTGGGTGCCGGAAGATACCTCTGAAACACTCGCTGACCATTACCGCTTTCACCGCACCGTCGAACACCGCATCCAGATGATGCGCGATGCGCAAACCCATAACCTGCCAGGCAATGACGAAGATTTCGCCCGTCTTGCCTGCCTCATGGGCCAAGACCTGCCTGCGCTGGAAGCCGAGTTGAAGGAGCGTCTCAGCGCTGTTCATGCCGACACCGAAGGGTTCTTCGCCCCCAGCGCCACGCCAGAGCCGCCGCGCGAAGAGGGCCATTTGACGGCTGAGGTGATGACCCGCTGGCTCGCATTCCCGGCGCTGCGCACGGAGCGCGCCCGCGCCTCGCTCGACCGCTTGCGCCCGTTGTTCGAGACCCGGCTTGCCGCTGCCAACAACCCTGACGCCGCGCGGCTGGCGCTGGATGGGTTCCTCGCCGGATTGCCTGCGGGGGTGCAGGTGCTGGCGCTGTTCGAAGCGAACCCCTCGTTGATTGATCTGGTGCTGGATGTGGCCGGAACCTCTTCAACCCTCGCAGATTACCTGTCGAAGAATGCGCAAGTGCTTGATGCTGTGATTGGCGGCGCGTTCTTTGCCGATTGGACGGGGCAGTTGGCGCTGGAAGACGATTTGCGCGGCGCGCTCAAACGCCTGCAAGAGCCCGACTACGAAACCACCCTTGATGCGGCCCGCCGCTGGACCAAGGAATGGCATTTCCGCATCGGCGTCCACCTGCTGCGCGGCCTGACCAAAGCGAGTGAGGCGGGCGCGCAATATGCCGACCTCGCCCGCGCCGTGCTCGCCGTGCTTTGGCCCGTGGTGCAAGCGAATTTTGCCCGCCGCCATGGTCCTGCGCCGGGGCGCGGCGCCGCGCTTCTTGGCATGGGCGCACTGGGGGCCGGGCAGATGAATGCCCGCTCTGATCTGGATCTGATTGTCATCTATGACGCGGGCGGAGATGAATTGTCGGACGGCCCGCGCCCCCTTGCTGTGCGCCCCTATTTCGCCCGGCTCACGCAGGCACTGATCACCGCCATGTCCGCGCCGATGGCCGAAGGGCGCCTCTATGAGGTGGATATGCGCTTGCGCCCCTCTGGCAACCAAGGGCCGGTTGCGACTTCTTGGGCCAGTTTCGCCGCCTATCAGCAGGGCGAGGCGTGGACGTGGGAACACCTCGCCCTCACCCGCGCCGCCGTGATCGCTGGGCCGCAGGACTTGACGGCGGATATCGAAACCTTCCGCTGTGATCTGCTCGGCGCGCCCCGCGATGCCGCCAAAATCGCCCATGACGTGGCCGGAATGCGCGCGCGGCTGGCTGGGGCGAAACCGCCGCAAGGCTGGCTCGACGTCAAGGCCGGGCCGGGTGCGTTGCAAGACGTCGAACTGCTCGCCCAAACCGGAGCCTTGCTGAGCGGGGATCGCGCGCGCAGCGTCTCTGCAGGGCTTGAAGGGCTTGTGCAGATGGGGGTTCTGGACGCGGACGCCGCGGCGCAACTGGAAGCTGCGCACCGCCTGCATTGGCAGGTGCAACTGGGCGGGCGTTTATTGGCCCCGTCGCTCGTGGACGAAACGGGCCTCGGCCCGCGCGGCACCGATCTTTTGCTAAACCTGACCGATCATTGGTCGCTCTCGGACCTGCAAACGGCGCTGAGCGTGGCGCAGGCGCAGGCGCGCGCTATTATCAGCGCCACATTGACCGCCTTGCAGGAGACAGACCGGTGAAAAAGGGCAGCCCCAATGACCCCAAAGGCCTGATTTATGAGGCCTATCGCATCGACGGGATAACCAAGCCCGAATGCCGGACGATCTTTCTTGACTGGGCGCTAAGCCTGCCTGTCGGCCGGGATACGCGCCCCGATTTGCAAGCGCTTCTGGCGACCTATGGCGGCGCGCATGCAAACCACCCGATGACCGAAGTGATGACCGAGGGGCTCGCCGTGATGGAGGCCCCCCGGCGCCGCGGCGGGCGCAAAGGCCGGGTGATGCAGTAAGTTTTTGACCTTAAGCGAGCGCGCCGCAGCGACGATTGCACTGAGTGGTGAAGCCTGTATGTCGAACGAGGGTACGAACGGCGCATAGCGCCCCGCAAGCCGGGCGCGAACCTACAATCGCGCGCATTTGCGCCTTGCGCAAAATCTGCACCAGTAGCCTTTCGCTGCGCCATCCTCTAAGGGTGCGCAAACTTCGCGAAAGTGCCCTATGACCGATACCCAAACCCGCCCCACGATCCGCCTGAAGCCCAAGGCCAATGCTCGCGCGCTGCGGCATGGGGCGCTGTGGGTGTTTGACAGCGATCTGGTCACGGACCG
>CAZPXE010000402.1:0-3671 GCA_964590545.1 uncultured Rhodobacterales bacterium
GGCGAAGCCGCCGTGGCCAGCGCCGGACCGGCCCAGCGGTCTGGCGCTTTGGTTGATGCTTGTGCTTCGAATGTTCGTCGCGCTACCACAGCGACCATAAATCGAGCGGAACTTATGTCGCTGCGCCGTCCCCCGGCCCGGCGCTGGCCACGGCTAGCCGTATTGAAGGAGGATTTTTCGTAGGCGCTACCCCGCCTCAATCCGTGCCCTGATATCGAGCCCGACCCGATCCGTCACCAGTTTCGGGTAGCCCACCGCCCCAAACGCCGCGCGACTGATTGCACCGCGCAGGCGGATATCGAGCACGCTTAGGTCTCCGGCGGCGCTGCCTTTGGGGCGGAACAGGCTCGCTTCGAGCCGGATGGGTTTGGTCACACCGCGCAGGGTCAACTGGCCCTCCAGTGCCGCGCCGTCCGAGATGCGCCCATCGCGGCCCAGGATCACGCGGGTGGAGCGGAAGCGCGCTTCGCGGAAGGTGTCGGTGTGCAACACGCTTTCGCTTTTCATGGCTTGCGTCGCGAAGATCAGCCCGGTTTGTGCGCGGCTTATGTCGGCGCGTACATCGGCGGTGGAGGCGGTGAGTTTGTCCGGGTCAATCCGCAAATCCGCACGCGATAGCGGTGCGGTTCCGCGCTGGGTGAAGCCATTGAGGTCAAACAGGAATTCGATTTGAGCAGACCCTGATGCGATGGTGTAGGGCCGAGGCGCTGCGCGGGCTGGCAGGCTGAGCGCCGGGGTGGCGAGCGCGGCGAACAGAACCGCGCGGCGGGAGAAGGGAGAGGGTTTGGACATGGATGCGCGCTCCGGGTTTGGGTGAGTACACAGTGGTAACGCGGTGGGGCAGAGATTTATGCGATCACGGGCAGGTGTTCTGTGCCGATTGTTTTCGAGTGTCCCCGCCCCGAACTTGATCCGGGGCCCCGCCGAGCGGAGCATGTGCTTGGTCGCATCGAGGCCCGGTTGTGGGGGCAGGGACGGGTTTTGCTTTAAGCAGCTTTCACCGAAAGTGGTTGCGCGCCGCTGTGCTTTGGTAGCTCTCGGAACACCCGCCAAGACGCTTGCGGCGCGGTGCGGGCGCGTCGGCGAGACAGGTGCCATTGGGCCGGGGTGAAGCCGGGCGGGCCGATATCCTGCGTGGCGGCATGATCGGGGGCCAGATGCCAGCGGCTTTCGACGCCCTGCGCACCGCCCTCGCCCTCGGTCAGCAGCAGGCCGAGCGGGAGGTGATTGCCCTCACGCCCGCCCGTTTCGGCGGCCAGATGCATCCGCCGCACCTGGGTCAGTCCCGGCGGGCCGGGCAGATCGCCGACCACCAGCGGCACCGCGCCAGAGCGCAGCGATTCCTCCAGCGCCCAAAGCACATCATCGGCGCGGATGGCATCCACGAAGAGCAGCCGCCCCGGATCAATCCACTCGGCCAGCCCGCTTGCGTGCAACCGGTCCGTGGTCCAGCTGGGCAATATCCAGATCACCGGCCCTTGCATCTGCGCCGCCAACCACAGCGCCAGTGTCCGGCGCGCCGGTCCACATAACTCATGCAGGCGACCTTGAACGAAGCCCATCTCGGGCCGCCCTTGGAAGGGGGTGATATGAGGTGCCTCCCTTAGCGGGCGACGACCAAGCAACGGGTGCTGAAAGACATTCATATCTTCGCAAGATTTCCTTGATACGGATGTGGGAGGTGCGGCTTTGTTCCTATTTTGTTCCAGACATTGCCGTAACTGTCACGACTGGTCAAGTCCGGATGGCCCGCGTAAGTTGCGGGTTACGGCCGGTCAGTGAACAAGGAGACGATAATGAAAATGAACCCGCTCGGGCGCAGTGGCATCGAAGTCAGCGCATTGTGCTTGGGAACCATGACATGGGGAACACAGACCACTCAGATCGAGGCCCACGATCAAATCAACTATGCTATGGCAAATGGGGTCAACTTTCTGGACACGGCAGAAATGTACCCGGTCAATCCGGTTGCTTCTGAAACGATTGGGCGGACTGAGCGGATTATTGGCCTTTGGCTGGATGACCACGGCTATAAGCGGCAAGACCTTGTTATTGCGACAAAACATTCGGGCGAAGGGATGAAGCACAAGCGCGGTGGTGCGCCCATCACGCCAGAGACGATCCCGCAAGCGATCGAAGGCTCGCTGCGGCGTCTGAAGACCGACTATATTGACCTGTATCAGTTCCACTGGCCCAATCGCGGCAGTTACATGTTCCGCAAGAATTGGCATTACGACCCGTCCGGGCAGGACGCGGCCTCGGTCATTCAGAATATGGATGACTGTATGGGTGCGCTTCAGGATGAGATGAAAAAGGGCACGATCCGCTCCTTTGGCCTGTCCAACGAAAGTGCTTGGGGCACGATGCAGTGGCTCACGGCGGCGGCGCGCACGCGAGGGCCGCGCCCGGTCTCGATCCAGAACGAATATTCGATGATGTGCCGGATGTTTGATACTGACCTGGCAGAGCTGAGCACACATGAAAACATTGGCTTGCTCGCCTTTTCCCCGCTGGCGGCCGGGATGCTGACGGGCAAGTACCAAAGGGGGGCCTGTCCTGAGGACAGCCGCCGGACACTGAACCCGGATCTGGGCAAGCGCCTCAATGATCGCTCATTGGATGCGGTTGATTTTTACATGCAGATCGCGCGGCGCCATGAATTAGACCACACGCAAATGGCGCTGGCGTGGTGCATGACGCGGCCCTTTATGACATCGGTGATTTTCGGCGCGACCACCCATGAGCAACTGGTTCACGCGCTTGCGGCGGCGGATATGACCCTGTCGGACCAATTGGCAGCCGAAATCAACGCGGTCAATCAAGCGATTCCGATGCCCTTCTGACCCATGGTCGAATTGTGCTGTCGACTTTGTTGGAACGTGCCTGAGCCGGAGCGTCTCAACTGTGCCACAGCTGGTCGTTTTTGCGACGGGACAAGCGCGAAGCAATCGTGCAAGAGTGCTGCGAAATCGGCCTGAAACCGGGGCCGAGACCCATGCCTATTGCGGAGAGCGCCCATGCCCCTGACCATGAACAAAGAGGTCTTTATCACCTGTGCCGTGACCGGTTCGGGCGGCACGCAAGATCGCAGCCCGCACGTGCCCCGTTCGCCCCAGCAAATCGCCGACAGCGCGATTGCGGCGGCCAAAGCGGGCGCGGCAGTGGTGCATTGCCATGTGCGCGACCCCGAAACGGGGGCGCCCGCGCGGGATCTGGCGCTGTATCGCGAGGTGACGGACCGTATTCGCGATGCGGATGTGGATATGGTGCTGAACCTGACCGCCGGGATGGGCGGGGATATGGTGTTTGGCGCGCCGGAGAACCCACTGCCCTTGCAAGAGGCGGGCACCGACATGATTGGTGCGACAGCCCGCGTCGCCCATGTGGCACAATGTTTGCCGGAGATTTGCACCCTCGACTGCGGCACGATGAACTTCGCGGAAGCCGATTACGTGATGACCAACACGCCCGGCATGCTGACCGCGATGGGCGGGATGATGACCAAGCTGGGCGTGAAGCCCGAAATCGAAGCCTTCGATACGGGCCATTTATGGTATGCAAAACAACTGGTTGCCGACGGCGTGCTGGACAGCCCTGCGCTTGTGCAACTGTGCATGGGCGTGCCGTGGGGCGCACCGAATGATCTCAATACCTTCATGGCGATGGTCAAC
>CAZPXE010000403.1:0-3670 GCA_964590545.1 uncultured Rhodobacterales bacterium
GTGGACGAAGCGATCCTGCTCGCGGACCGCGTGGTGATGATGACCAATGGCCCGCAAGCGACCATCGGCAAGATCACCAAGGTCGACCTGCCGCGCCCCCGTACGCGCAAGGCGCTGCTGGAGCACCCGGATTACTACACATATCGCCAAGACGTGCTCGATTTCCTCGAAGAATACGAGCATGGCGCGAAACCCAAGAAACCGGCCGCCAAGGCCATAGCTGCGGAGTGAAAGCGATGAAGCAACGCATTGTCGTCATTGGCGCCGGGATGGCATCGGGCCGGGTGCTGGAGCATCTGACCGACGCCCAACCGGATGCCTTTGACATCACCCTGTTCAACGCGGAGCCGCGTGGGAACTATAATCGCATCATGCTCTCGCCTGTGCTGTCGGGCGATAAGACATATGACGAAATCGTCACCCATGATGATGCTTGGTACGCTGAAAAGGGCGTCACCTGTCGCTTTGGCGAGAAGGTTGTCAGCATCGACCGCACCGCCAAGGTGGTTCACGGCGAGAATGGGGCCATTGAGTACGACAAGCTGATCTTCGGCACAGGCTCTAACCCGTTCATGATCCCGCTGCCGGGGCATGATCTGGAAGGCGTCATTGCCTATCGCGATCTCGAAGATACGACGCGCATGATGGATATGGGCGCAGGCAAGAAAGTCGTCGTTATCGGCGGTGGCCTGCTCGGTCTCGAAGCGGCGGCGGGCATGGCGGCGCGCGGCGCGGATGTGACCGTGGTGCATATCATGGGCCACCTGATGGAGCGGCAGTTGGATGAGGCCGCTGGCTATCTGCTGAAGAAATCGCTGGAAGAAAAGGGCATCACGATCAAGCTGCTCGCCAACTCCAAAGAGATTGTCGGCGACGGTGGCAAGGTCAAAGCCCTCATGCTGGATGATGGCACGGAATTGCCGTGTGAGCTTTTGGTCATGGCCGTCGGTATCCGTCCGAATGTGGCGCTGGCACAGGAGTGCGGCATTGCGGTGGGCAAGGGCATCCATGTGGATGACCAAATGTGTACCTCTGACGCGGATGTGTTCGCCGTCGGTGAATGTGTTGAGCATGAGGGCGCGATTTTCGGCCTCGTCGCCCCGCTATATGACCAAGCGAAGGTGCTGGGTCAGACGCTGCTGGGCGCTGAAGCGGCGTTCAAGCAGAAGTCGCTCTCGACCAAGCTGAAAGTGACCGGGTGCGATCTGTTCAGCGCCGGGGATTTTGCCGAAGGGGAAGGGCGCGAAGACATCGTGTTCCGCGACCCGTCTCGCGGCGTCTACAAGCGGCTGGTGATCGAAGGGGACAAGCTGATCGGCGCGGTCATGTATGGCGACACGGCGGATGGAAACTGGTTCTTCGACCTGATCCGCTCCGGCGACAGCATCGCGGAAATGCGAGAGACGCTCATTTTCGGACCCGCGTACCAAGGGGGGGCCGCTGTGGACCCTCTGTCAGCCGTTGCAGCATTGCCGCTTGATGCGGAAATTTGCGGCTGCAACGGCATTTGCAAAAGCACCATCGTCGAGGCCATCGAAGGCGGCGCGGGCGATTTGGGCGCAGTGCGCGCGACCACGAAGGCGAGCGCGTCTTGCGGCACCTGCACCGGGTTGGTGGAGCAACTTCTGCAAGTCACGCTGGGCGATGACTTCCAGATGCCAGCGGCGCAGCCCATGTGTGGCTGCACCGATCTAACCCATGAAGACGTACGCCGACTGATCAAGTCCAAAGAACTGAAGTCGCAGCCGGCGGTTTGGCAAGAACTCGGCTGGACCACGCCGAACGGGTGCCATGTCTGCCGCCCGGCGGTGAACTTCTATTTGATCGCCGACTGGCCGCTGGAGTATCAGGACGACCCGCAAAGCCGTTTCGTGAACGAGCGCAAGCACGCCAACATTCAAAAAGACGGCACGTTCAGCGTCGTGCCGCGCATGTGGGGCGGGATTACCAACCCGACCGAGCTGCGCGCTATCGCGGATGCCGCCGACAAGTACAACGTGCCGACGGTCAAAGTGACCGGCGGGCAGCGGATCGACTTGCTCGGCGTGAAGGGCGAGGATTTGCCATCCATCTGGTCCGATCTGAACGCGGCGGGGCTGGTCTCGGGCCACGCGTACTCCAAGGGGCTGCGCACGGTAAAAACCTGTGTTGGCACGGACCACTGCCGCTTTGGCACACAAGACAGCACCGGGCTTGGGATCAAGCTGGAGCGTATCCTTTGGGGGTCATGGGCACCGCACAAGTTGAAACTGGGCGTGTCGGGTTGCCCCCGGAATTGCGCCGAGGCCACTTGTAAGGATATCGGCATCGTTTGTGTCGATAGTGGCTTTCAAGTGGGTATCGGCGGCGCGGCTGGGATGGATTTGAAAGAGACAGAGCTTGTCATTCAGGTTCCGTCCGAAGACGAAGCCATTCAGGTCGTCATCGCTGTCACGCAACTGTACCGCGAGAACGCCAAGTATCTCGACCGTATCTATAAATGGATGGCGAAGGTGGGCCTTGACTGGATCAAGGAACAGATTGCCGATCCGGAGACGCGCAAAGCGCTCGTGGACAAGTTCGAGCTGTCCCAAAGCATCTATCGCAAAGACCCGTGGGCCGATCACGTTGCCACCAAGGCGCGCAGCTACGCACCGCTTGCCGATCTCACATTGGAGGCCGCGGAATGAGCTGGGTCGACATCGCAAGCATCGACGACATCCCCGTGCGCGGCGCGCGTCTGGTGAAAACCCCGCTGGGCTGCATCGCGATCTTCCGCACGGCGGAGGCAGAGGTGTTTGCCGCCTCCAACACCTGCCCACATAAACAGGGGCCGCTGAACGAAGGGATCGTGCATGGGCAGAAAGTGACCTGCCCGCTGCATAATTGGGTGTTCGACCTGAACACTGGCGAGGCTATCGGCGAGGACGGGCGCATCGACACGTATCAGGTGCGCGTGATCGAAGGGCGCGTGCTGCTTGATGGCGCGGTGCTGGCCAAGAAATCCGCGGCGTGATGTGATGGACGGAACCACCCTGCCCGAAACCCGCTCCACCTGCCCATATTGCGGGGTAGGCTGCGGGGTGCTGTTGCAACCGGACGGGGCCGGGGGCCTTGTGGTGCGGGGCGACCCGGATCATCCCGCGAATTACGGGCGGCTCTGTTCCAAAGGCACGGCGCTGGGCGAGACAGTGGGCCTGCAGGGCCGCCTGCGTTCGCCTATCGTCAATGGGGCAGAGAGCGATTGGGACAGCGCGCTTGATCTGGTGGCGCAGAAGTTCTCCGACACCGTGGCAAAGCACGGGCCAGACAGCGCGGCGTTCTATGTCTCGGGCCAGTTGCTGACCGAGGATTACTACATTGCAAACAAGCTGATGAAAGGCTTCATCGGTTCCGCCAATATCGACACCAATTCCCGGCTGTGCATGGCCTCGACCGTCGCAGGGCAGAAGCGTGCCTTTGGTGCGGATACAGTGCCGGGCAGCTATGAGGATCTGGAGCAAGCCGATCTGGTGGTACTGGTCGGCTCCAACCTCGCATGGTGTCACCCGGTTCTGTATCAACGCCTGCTGGCCGCGCGTGAAATGCGTGGCACCAAAATCATCGTCATCGATCCCCGCCGCACCGCAAGCTGCGATCAGGCGGACCTGCATCTGGCGCTGAAACCGGGCAGTGATGTGGCTCTGTTCAA